>NZ_BAAAUN010000002.1 GCF_039533965.1 Microbacterium luteolum | reverse complement strand
GATAATTTGGCATTTGACAAGTGCACGCTGTTGAGTTCTCAAGGATCGGATGCTCCCACGACCCAGCCATCACAGCCAGGCCCGAAGGGCAACTTCTCTATCTTAGCCATCCCGACTCGCTTGTCAAATCAGCGCGCGGCGCGGATCGTAGATCCGCTGCGCAGCCGATTCCAGCTGCAGAAGGGGTGGACCTCCCATCCTAGACGCAAGCGTCTGATCTCTCAAGTGAGAGAGGATCGGGAGTGGTTCTCCGCTTGAGGGGGGTGAAGCTCTGGGCTTCTCCGCTTCCCTGTGGGGCGAACAAGTAATAAGTTACGTGGATTCCGGGGTTCTGGCAAATCGAGGCGGTACCCCCGGGCGTGTCGTCGGCCTTCGCCAGACGGTTTGTCCGGATCAGGCGGGTTTTCCGTCTCCTGGGGCGTCAGGAGTACGATCGCGCCATGCTCATGCTCACCGTCCGACGGTCCCTCCGCAGCGTCGACGAGGACTCCGCGTGAGTGCGGGACTCGCGCTCCTCTCCCGCGTGTGGCGCGAGCTCGACGGGGAGTCCCGGACACTCGACGGTGTCGCCGAGCCGACCACGGCGGTGCCGCTCCCTTCACGCCTCGCCACCGGCCGACTCGCCTGGGCGAGCATCGGTGCCGCGACCCTCGCAGCCGGCCGGAACCCATCGATGCTCGACGCCGGCCGGATCGCCACCGCGTACCGGAGCGACCGCGTCCTCACGATCGACGGCACCGCTCCCCCGGTGTGGGCCGCACTCTCGGGGTTCTGGCAGACGGCCGACGGTTGGATCCGCACGCACGCCAACTACCCGCATCATGCCGCAGGCCTTCGTGCCGGACTGCGATTGGGCGACACAGCGGAGGCCGCGGACGTGCGCGACGCCCTCGCCGTGCGAACATCAGCGGCGGCCATCGAGGCGATCAGCGCAGAAGGCGGACTCGCCGTCGCCGTCATGGCGGAGCATCCTGCCCTGGACGCCGCCCTCCGCCAAACACCGTTGCTCGACGTCCGCGGCTACGACTCCCCCGCTGCGCCGCGCGCTGTCCTTCTCGGGTCGGCATCGCGCCCGCTCGAGGGCATCCGCATCCTCGATCTCACACGTGTGATCGCGGGTCCGGTCTGCACCCGTACACTCGCGCTTCTCGGCGCCGACGTGCTGCGGGTCGACCCTCCAGGGCTGCTCGAACCCGAATGGCAGCACCTCGACACCGGCCACGGCAAGCGCTCGACCCTGCTGGATGCGCGATCCGCACGGTTCGACGAGCTGCTCGCCGAAGCGGATGCCGTGGTTCTCGGATACCGGCCCGCCGCGCTCGCCCGACTCGGGCTGGATCCGCAGTCACTGGTACCGCGGCATCCGGGACTGGTCGTGGCCCAGCTCAGCGCCTGGGGCGCGGACCATCCGCAACGGGCGGGCTTCGACAGCCTCGTGCAGGCCGAGTCGGGAATCGCGCTCATCGAGTCCCCGGACGGCGAGCGTCCGGGAGCACTGCCCGCTCAGGCGCTCGACCACAGCGCGGGGTATCTGCTGGCTGCCGCGATCACGATGCTGTTGCGCCGCCGCGCGATCGAAGGCGGCTCGTGGTGGGTGCAGACGTCGCTGCGACGCGTCGCCGCCGAGCTTCTCGGCATGCCGCGCCGAGCCGAGCCGGGTGCCGAGGTCGCGGTCGATCCGGCAGCGCACATCGCCCACTTCTCCATCGGTGATGTCGAGCTGGTGACGGCGAAGCCGGCACTTCCCGGCCTCGAGTTCGCGGCGCCCCGCACCTGGGGAGCGGATCAGCCGAGCTGGTGAGAGCGTCGGTTCAGAGACAGGACGACGCACAGCACCAGGGTGAGGGCACCCCACAGCGCGCACGCCGGGGGAAGAACCCGATACGCCAGGTGCTGCACGGTGAATTCCGCGTCGAGCGGTCCGAGGACGACCAGACCGATGACCCACGCCGTGAGCAGGATCACGGGCAGCGACAGCCACCACGTCACGCGGACACCGTGCGGCAACCGCTGCGAGAGGGCCGGACGCGCACCGTGCCGACGCAGCCAGAGCAGCGCCCACACTCCGATGATCACGAGTCCCAGCACGCTCGATCCGTGCTGGAGCCACTTGAAGCCGGTGAGCGGACCCCACATCTCGTCGAGCGCGGGGAGCGCTTGCACGCCCCATCGTCCCTCGTGCGTGAACAGGTCCCAGACGATGTGCGAGAGCACCCCGAGGATGAGCGAGACGGCGAGCAGCAGCGGATAGACGCGCTTCTCCCCCACACCCACTGCTCGTCCGGCGGCCTCGACCGCGCCGACAGACCACTCCTCGGGGAGACGTCGCGCGAGCCATCGCGGAGCGAGCTCCGGAACGGCGGGACGCAGCACCGCGCGCCAGAGGACGAACAGCACGAGTGCCACGGCCGCGGTCCACACGACGTTCGCGAAGGTGTGGGTGAACGAGTAGTCCAGCCCGACGCCGCGCAGGAACAGCGGGAGATCAGGAGTCATCGCACCGATCGCGATCGCCGCCGGCACCAGCGGCGTGCGGATGAAGGGCAGCGCGACGACCGCGTGACTCGGCGTGAACGGCATCCGCTGCTCAGCCGATGAAGACGCCCGCGAGGGTCTTCTTGCCGCGGCGGAGCACGGAGACTCCGCCGGGAAGAGAACCCTGAACCGTGGCCGCCTCGTCCTCGACGCGTTCGCCGTCGAGCGAGACGCCGCCCTGGGCGATCGCACGTCGGGCTTCGCCCAGGCTCGACACGAGTTCGGTCGCGACCAGCGCTTCGACCACCGGCGTGCCGGCGGCCACCGTCGCGTTCGGAAGCTCTTCGAGCGCGGTGCGCAGCGTCGACGCATCAAGAGCGGTCAGGTCGCCCTGCCCGAACAATGCCTCGGATGCCGCGATCACGGCGGCGGTCGCATCGATGCCGTGCACCGTGGCGACGACTTCGAGGGCGAGACGCTTCTGCGCGGCGCGACGGAACGGCTCCGACTCGACCAGCGCGGCGTACTCCTCGATCTCGGCGCGGCTGAGGAAGGTGAAGACCTTCAGCCGCTCGATGACGTCGGCATCGGCGGTGCTCAGCCAGAACTGGTACATCCGGTACGGGCTGCACATCTCGGCGTCGAGCCAGATCGCGTTTCCCTCGCTCTTGCCGAACTTCGTGCCGTCGCTGTTCGTGATGAGCGGCGTGCCGATGGCGTGCGCGGACACCCCTTCGGCGCGACGGATGAGGTCGGTGCCGCTGGTGAGGTTGCCCCACTGGTCGGAGCCGCCGGTCTGCAGCACGCAGCCGTACTGGCGGTACAGCTCGAGGTAGTCCATGCCCTGCAGGATCTGGTAGCTGAACTCGGTGTAGCTGATGCCCTCGTCGGAGCTCAGTCGCGCCGCGACGGCGTCCTTCTTGAGCATCGTGCCGACACGGTAGTGCTTGCCGATTTCGCGCAGGAAGTCGATCGCCGACATCGGCGCCGTCCAGTCGAGGTTGTTCACCATGCGCGCGGCGTTGTCGCCGTCGAAGCTGAGGTACCGCTCCACCTGCGTGCGCAGCCGGTCGACCCATTCGGCGACGGTCTCTCGCGTGTTCAGGGTGCGCTCTGCCGTGGGCCGCGGGTCGCCGATGAGACCGGTGGACCCGCCGACGAGCCCCAGCGGCTTGTGACCTGCCAGCTGGAGGCGACGCATCGTCAGCAGCTGCACGAGATTCCCGAGGTGCAGGCTCGGCGCTGTCGGATCGAACCCGCAGTAATACGTGATCGGGTCTCCGGCGAGAAGGGCGCGGAGCGCCTCCTGGTCGGTGGACACGTGGACGAGCCCGCGCCACAGCAGTTCGTCCCACACGTTCTCGAACGTGGGGTCGATCGCCGGAGTCGCGGTCGTCAGAGCGGGAGTTGACACGCGCTCCAGGCTATCAGCGCGCGACCTCGCCTCCGTCTCAGCTGTGCGCCGCCCACCAGACGAGGAAAGCGGCGCTCAGTGCGATGACCCAGCTGACGAGGCTGCCGACGAGGAAGTACTCGGCGCGGGCACCGGTCTCGCCGTCGCGAGAGATCTCCGGGAAGCGGACGATGCCCTTCGCCGCCAGCATCGCGGCCAGGACGGGGTAAGCCGCGGCGAGGGTGAGGATCATCACGATCGTGCGCTCCAGCGGGCCGATGAGGCGTCCGCCCTTGAAGCCGCCACGAGGATCGGCGGGCTTGGTCGGTGCCGCATCGACAGGGGCATCCGCCCCGTCGCCGACCGGCGGCACCAGCGGGGCCGGCGTCGTGGGCTCCGGGACGACGGGGACGGCCGGCTCCGGATCGGCGGGTCGCCACGTGTGCTCGCCGTCGAGCGCCGCGCGCACCACGAGGTTGGAGGACTCCAAGAGGAAGACGCCCGCGCCGAGGACGAGCATCGCGAGATCGAACGAGACGTCGCCGAAAGGCGATCGCAGGCTCCAGACGTCGCCGATGAGCCCGGCATCCGCCCGCGCGCCGAGCGACACGACCGCGCCGACGCTCAGCACACCGAGAAGGACCGCCGGCCAGAAGCCCAGCGGAGCCCTCCGCTCGTCGGGCATCGACCAGACCCAGAGCGCACCGACCACGAGCGCGGCGATCATCGGCAGCAGCGCGTCGCTGACGCTGCCCAGGAGCAGCAGCAGCACGGCCACGGTCAGGTACCCGATCCAACGACGGGGCGCGAACTGGCGGACGAGGTCGACGGCGCCGACGGCGAGGAGCACGAATCCGGCGATGATCATGCGGATCCTCCTCGCAGGACGGCTACTCCTTCGAGGACCGCCGCGGCCCCTGCGCTGCGCAGCGACTTCGAGACGCTCGGCTGGGAGATGCCCTCCTCGTCGGCGAGCTCGTGCTGCGACCGCCCGATCAGGCGGCCGTAGGTCAGACGGCGCTCGCGCTCGCTCATCGCGCCGACCAGCTCGTCACGCACGAGGAGGTAGGCGTTCGACGCCGCGATCGTGCTGTCCATGACCTCATCCTGCCCCGGGGCTCCGACAATCCAGGTACGCGCTCGCGGTATGGCGCGCCCTTCGCGGGCGTGCACGATGTCGATCGCCGCCCGCGCCGCGTACCACCCCGGGCCGTCGGCGAGTTCGCCGTGCACGGATTCGACCGCGGATACCTCCCCCACGCCGACGCCGAACCGGAAGCCGATCCCGTCGGGCAGCCGCAGCTGGATCATGAGGAGGGAGACCAGAGCGTCGCCGAGGTCTCGATAGACGCCCTGCTGCTCATCCCCCACCGTAGGCGTGAGCGACTGAGCGGCCAGCGGGAGGTCAGCTTCGACCTGCGCGATGGTCTCGTCCAGCACCTGTTGCGCGGCGGTGCGATCGTCGAGCTTACGAGAGCCCACGATGTCGGCGAGTACGGCGATGACCATGGCATAACCATAACACGCATAACCTCACTTTATGCCTTGAATGGCTATATGTTGGGAACATGCCTGAATCGCACATCATCGCCTGGGATGCCGGGACCTGGACCAACGACCCGCAGACCGTGACCGAGACCGACGCGCTCGAGGTCACCGCCATCGAGGGCAGCGATGCCTGGCGACACACCGCCTACGGCTTCGTCCACGACACCGAGCACGCCCTCCTCGCCCCCTTGGCCGTCGGGGAGGCGATGGAGGTCTCCTTCCGCGCACCATGGGACGGGCAGTTCGATCAAGCCGGCGTCTTCGTACGGATCGACGCCGAGCACTGGATGAAAGCCGGCGTCGAGTACGCCGACGACCACCTGGGACTCGGTGCCGTCGTCACCGCCGGCGGCTCGGACTGGTCGGTGGGACATGTGGACGAGTGGCTGGAGAGCGAGATCACGGTGCGCGTGAGCCGGTGGACGGATGCCGTGATCGTCCGCGCTCGTGCCGACGACGGCCCCTGGCGCCTGGTGCGCGTCGCTCCGTTCGACGGCACGGCCGCGGCATCCGCCGGTCCTCTCCTCGCCGCCCCGACCCGCGCCGGATTCACCGTGCGGTTCACCCGGTGGACCCGTTCCGAGGCGGACGTCGACCTGCACTGAGCCGGCCTGCACCGGCCCGGCGACGCCTACAGGCCGAGGGCGTGCGCCGCGGCCTGCGCCCGGGCGACGAGCTCGGCCCGCTGCTCGGTCACCCGCACCGGCGCGGTGCCGCCGACGCCGGTCCTCGACGCCACGGATCCCTCGATCGTGAGGACCTCGCGCACGGCGGGAACGAGATGCGGCGACACCGAGAGCAGCAGCTCGTCGGACGCGTCCTCCAGACCGATCCCCTGCTCCTCGCACGCACGCACCAGGGCGCCGGAGATCTCGTGCGCGTCGCGGAACGGAACCCGCTGCTTCACCAGCCACTCCGCCACGTCGGTCGCGAGCGAGAAGCCCTGGGGCGCGAGCGCCGCCATCCGCTCGGTGTCGAAGCGCAGGGTGGCGATCATGCCGGCGAAGGCCGGGAGCAGCACCTCGAGCGTCTGCACCGAATCGAAGACCGGCTCCTTGTCCTCCTGCAGGTCGCGGTTGTACGCGAGCGGCAGTCCCTTCAAGGTCGCCAGCAGGCCGGACAGGTTGCCGATGAGCCGGCCGGACTTGCCGCGGGCGAGCTCGGCGATGTCGGGGTTCTTCTTCTGCGGCATGATGCTCGACCCGGTCGAGTAGCCGTCGTCGAGCGTGACGAAGCCGAACTCGCGCGTGTTCCAGAGGATGATCTCCTCCGCGAGGCGCGAGATGTCGACGCCGGTCATCGCGGTGATGAAGGCGAACTCCGCGACGACGTCGCGCGCGGCGGTGCCGTCGAGCGAGTTCTCCGACGGACGGTCGAGACCGAGCTCGGTCGCGACGAGCGCCGGGTCGAGCCCGAGGGTCGATCCGGCCAGCGCTCCCCCGCCGTAGGGCGAGAAACCAGCGCGACGACGCCAGTCGACGAGTCGCTCGAGCTCACGCACCAGCGGCCAGCCGTGCGCCTGCAGGTGATGGGCGAGCAGCACGGGCTGCGCATGCTGCAGGTGCGTGCGCCCGGGGAGGATCGCGTCGGGGTGCGCCTCGGCCTGCGCGACGAGGGCGTCGATGACCCGCAGGATGTCGCGGGCGATCACCCGGGCGTGGTCGATCAGGTACATGCGCACGAGGGTCGCGATCTGGTCGTTGCGGCTGCGGCCGGCGCGCAGCCGTCCGCCCAGCTCCGGCCCGAGCTCCGCGATCAGCGCCTGCTCGAGCGCACCGTGCACGTCCTCGTCCGTGGGAACCGGAAGCAGCGTGCCGTCCGCGACCTTGCGCGCCACGGCATCGAGCCCCGCGTGCATCCGCTCGGCCTCATCCGGTTCGAGATAGCCGGCGGCGGCGAGCGCGGTCGCATGAGCGTGCGAGCCGGCGATGTCGTACGGCGCGAGGATCCAGTCGAAATGAGTGGAGCGGCTGAGCGCCACGAGCTCCGGTGAGGGGCCGGTGGCGAAACGGGCTCCCCAGAGCGCGCCTTCGTTGGTGCCTTCGTGAGTGGGGTCGGTCATCACGCGTCCTTCTTCCCGAGCAGCCAGACCAGCAGGGCCTTCTGCGCGTGCAGGCGGTTCTCGGCCTCGTCCCAGACGACGCTCTGCGGTCCGTCGATGACGGTCGAGTCCACTTCGTAGCCGCGATCGGCGGGAAGGCAGTGGATGAAGATCGCCTCGGAGTCGGCGAGCTGCATCGTCTCCGGCGTCACCTTGTATCCGCCGAGATCGCGGATGCGCGCGATCTTCTCCTCCTCCTTGCCCATCGACACCCACGTGTCCGTGACAACGACGTCGGCGCCGGCAGCGGCCTCGACCGGGTCGGTGTAGAGCGCGATGGAACCGCCGGTCTCCGCGGCGCGACGATCGGCGGCCTCGATCACATCGGCGCGCGGCGCGTAGTCCGCCGGAGACGCGATGCGGACATGCATGCCCGCTGTCACGCAGGCCAGCGCATAGGAATGCGCCATGTTGCTCTGCCCGTCGCCGAAGAAGGTGAGCGTGAGCCCCTTCAGCTCGCCCTTGTGCTCACGGATCGTGAGCAGGTCGGCGAGCAGCTGGCAGGGGTGGAAGTCGTCCGAGAGGGCGTTGATCACGGGGACCCGCGTGCCCTCCGCCATCTCCTCGAGTCCTGCCTGCGCGTAGGTGCGCCACACGATCGCCGCGACCTGGCGCTCGAGCACGCGGGCGGTGTCGGAGGGCGTCTCCTTGCCGCCGAGCTGGCTGTTCGCCGTCGAGATGATGAGCGGCGAGCCGCCGAGGTCCGCGATGCCCACCGCGAACGAGACGCGGGTGCGCGTGGAGGACTTGTCGAAGATCACCGCGACAGTCTGCGGACCGGCGAGGCTCTTATCCGCCCAGCGGTCCTTCTTCAGCTCGATGGCGAGATCGAGGATCTCCGCCTGCTCGGCGGGCGTGAGGTCGTCGTCACGCAGCAGGTGGCGGGTCATGCGGAAACCTTTCCGGGTACGGATGCGGAGACATCGGCGAGTGCGGCGGCGAACAGCTCGCGGAACACGGCGAGCTCGTCGTCGCCGATCGTGAGGGCGGGTGCGATGCGCACCGTCTCGGGGTTCGCGGCGTTCACGATGAGGCCGCGCTCCTGAGCCGCAGCGACGACGACCCCGGCGACCGGTGCGCTCAGCGCGACGCCGATCAGGAGGCCGCGGCCGCGGACCGCGGAGATGAGGGGCGAATCGAGGCCGAGGATCAGCTCGCGCAGCTCCTCCCCGCGGCGTGCCGCGTTCTCGACGAGCCCGGCATGCTCGATCTCGGTCAGCACCGCATCGGCCACCGCGGTCGCGAGCGGGTTGCCGCCGAACGTGGAACCGTGGGAGCCGGGTGTGAACAGATCGCTGGCGGCACCGTAGGTGACCAGCGCGCCGATCGGGAAACCACCGCCGATGCCCTTCGCGAGGGTGATCGCGTCCGGGGTGATCCCCTCGTGGCTGAACCCGAACCAGGCACCGGTGCGTCCGGCCCCGGTCTGGATCTCATCCACGATCAGCAGGGCGCCGTGCGCCAGGGTCAGCGAGCGGGCCGCGGCCAGGTAGCCCTCCGGCAGCTCGACGACGCCGGCTTCGCCCTGGATGGGCTCGACGATGACCGCGGCGACGCGGTCATCCATGGCCGCCTCGAGTGCTTCGATGGTCGCGGGGATGTGCTCCACACCACCGGGCATCGGCTCGAACGGGGCACGCATCGACGCCTTCGCCGTCATGGCGAGCGACCCCATGGTGCGGCCGTGGAACCCGTTCTCGAGAGCCAGGATGCGCGGGCGCTCGGTGCCGCCGTGCAGACGTGCGAGCTTGAAGGCCGCCTCGTTCGCCTCGGCACCTGAGTTCGAGAAGAACACCCGTCCGCCGATGCCGGCACCGGCGAGGCGCTTGAGTCGAGCGGCCAGCGCGAGCTGCGGCGGCGTGGCGAAGTAGTTCGACACGTGGGCCAGCGTCGCGGCCTGCTTCGAGACCGCTTCGACGAACACCGGGTGCGCGTGGCCGAGCGAGGTCACGGCGATTCCGGCGAGGAAGTCCAGGTAGCGTCGCCCGTCGGCATCCCACAGGTACGAGCCCTCACCGCGGGTGAGCAGTGCGAGCCGGTCTCCGGCGTTCTGCACGAGATCGCGCTCCACATCGTCCTGCCAGACGGTCATGCCGTCACCTCCGTCTTTCCCAGAACCACTTCGGTTCCGATTCCCTTGCTGGTGAAGAGCTCGACGAGCACCGAGTGCGGCACCCGTCCGTCGATGATGGCCGCAGCGTCCACGCCGCCCTCGACGGCTTCGAGACAGGCGCGCATCTTGGGGATCATCCCGGACTCCAGCGTCGGCAGCATCCGAATGAGCTCCGCGGATGTCAGGTGGGACACGAGCGAGTCGCGGTTGGGCCAGTCCGCGTAGAGCCCCGGCACATCGGTCAGGACGACGAGCTTGCGCGCCTTCAGGGCGACGGCGAGCGCTGCCGCAGCGGCATCCGCGTTGACGTTCAGCGACTGACCGGGATGGTCGAGGTCCGGAGCGATGCTCGAGACCACCGGCACCCGTCCGGCCGCGAGGTGATCGAGAACCGGGGTCGGGTCGACCTCGACGACATCGCCGACGCGGCCGAGATCGACCTCGAGCCCGTCGATGACGACACCGCGGCGGCGACCGCCGAAGAGCCCGGCGTCCTCACCGCTGAGTCCGGTCGCGATCGGCCCGTGGGAATTGATCTTCGAGACCAGCTGCGGATTGACCTGCCCGGTGAGCACCATGCGCACGACGCTGATCGCCTCGGTGTTGGTGACGCGGTAGCCGCCCTTGAACTCGCTCGGGATCTCGAGCCGCTGCAGCATGTCGGAGATCTGGGGTCCGCCGCCGTGCACGACCACCGGCTGCACTCCGACGTTGCGGAGATACGCGATGTCCTGCGCGAACGCGTCCTGCAACTCGTCCGAGACCATGGCGTTGCCGCCGTACTTGATCACCACGATCTGATCGCGGAACTTCTTGAGCCACGGCAGCGACTCGATCAGGGTGGTCGCCTTCTGCGCGGCGACTTCGGCGGGCGTGTCCTGGATGTCGGTCATGAGGCGTAGGCGCTGTTCTCGTGCACGTAATCGTGGGTGAGGTCGTTGGTGAGGATCGTCGCCGTGTCGTCTCCCGACTTCAGGTCGATCACGAGGTGCGTGGCGCGCGGAGTCAGGTCGACCTCCTCGCGTGGCCGGTCCGGGCCGCCCTCGGTGCACACCCGGACGCCGTTCATCCAGACGTCGACGTCGTAGGGGTCGAACCGGGCTCCCGTGGTGCCGATCGCGGCGAGCACGCGGCCCCAGTTGGGGTCGTTGCCGAAGATCGCCGCCTTGAACAGGTTGTTGCGGGCGACGGAGCGGCCGACCTCGACGGCGTCCTGCTCGGATGCCGCGTGCTGCACCTCGATCGTGATGTCGTGGCTCGCGCCCTCGGCATCGCCCTGCAGCTTCACGGCGAGCTCCTGCGAGAGCTCGGTCAGCGCCGCGGCGAAGTCGTCGAGGTCGGGGGCGATCCCCGATGCGCCGTTGGCGAGCAGCGTGACCTGGTCGTTGGTCGACATGCAGCCGTCCGAGTCGAGCCGGTCGAAGGTCCGCCCGGTCGCGCGACGCAGGGCCGCATCGGCGTCGAGCGGCTCGATGACCGCGTCGGTCGTGATCACCACGAGCATCGTCGCGAGCCCCGGAGCCAGCATCCCGGCTCCCTTCGCCATGCCGCCGATCGTCCAGCCGTCCCGGGAGACGACCGCCGTCTTCGACACGGAGTCGGTGGTCATGATCGCCTCGGCCGCGGCCTGTCCCCCGTCGGCGCTGAGCTCGGCGATCGCCTGCGCGGTGCCGTCGAGCACCTTGCCGCGGAACACCTCGTCGCCGACGCCGATCAGGCCGGTCGAGCAGATCAGGACGTCGCCGGCGCTGACGCCGAGGAGTTCGGCGGCCTTCTCGGCGGTCTGGTGCGTGGTCTGAAACCCGAATGCTCCGGTGAAGCAGTTCGCCCCGCCCGAGTTCAGCACCACGGCTTCGACGACGCGGTCCGCGACCGCCTGCTGCGACCAGATGATCGGGTTCGCCTTGGCGCGGTTGCTCGTGAAGACGGCAGCCCCGACCTTGCGCGGTCCGCGGTTGACGACGACGGCGACGTCGGGCTTGCCGGTGGACTTGAGTCCGGCGGCGACACCGGCCGCCTCGAATCCTGCGGGGGCGGTGACACTCATGGTGCGACTCCGTTGACTGAGAGGGCGCGGCCTTCGGGGAGACCGAGCGCGAGGTTCATGGACTGGATGGCGGCGCCAGCCGTGCCCTTGACGAGGTTGTCGACCGCGGTGACGACGGTCACCCGGTTGGCGGCGCGGTCGATCGCGAGGCCGATCAGGGCGGTGTTGGCTCCGAGCACGTCGGCGGTGCGCGGGAAGCGCCCCTCGGGAAGCAGCTGCACGAACGTCTCGTCGCCGTAGGCGCTCGCCCAGGCGTCGCGGATCTGCGCGTCGGTGGCCCCTTCGACGATCGGCGCGGTCGAGGTGGCGAGGATGCCGCGGGACATCGGCACCAGCACGGGGGTGAACGAGATGCGGATGTCGTCTCCCTGGTGCCCTGAGCCTGTCGAAGGGATCGCCGCCGCGAGCGCCTGGCGGATCTCGGGGATGTGCCGGTGCGTGCCGCCGACCGCGTAGGGGTTGGCGGTGCCGAGGATCTCGCTGGCGAGCAGGTTGCTCTTGAGGCTCTTGCCTGCGCCCGACGGCCCGACCGCGAGGACCGAGACGATGTCGGACGGGTCGATGACCCCGGCAGCGATCCCCGGCGCGAGACTGAGGCTCACGGTGGAGGCGTTGCACCCGGGAGCCGCGATACGGCTCGCTCCGCGCAGGTGTTCGCGCTGCTTCACGCCGTCGACCAGCAGCTCCGGCACGCCGTAGGTCCAGGCGTCGTGGAACGTACCGCCGTAGAAGGCATCCCAGGCGGACTGCGAGGTGAGCCGATGGTCGGCGCCCGCGTCGATCACGAGCGGCACATCGCCGAGCGCATCGGTGTACTGGCCCGACTGCCCGTGCGGGAGCGCGAGGAACACGATGTCGTGTCCGGCCAGGATCTGTGGCGTCGTGTCCTGCAGGGTGAGGTGGGCGAGCGAACGCAGGTGCGGCTGGTGGTCGATGAGGGGCTGGCCGGCGTTCGAATGAGCCGTCACGGTGCGGATCTCGATGTCGGGATGATCGGCCAGGAGGCGCAGAATCTCGCCGCCTGCGTAGCCGGATGCGCCGGAGACGGCGACGGTATACGTCATGCTTCTACCTTAACGGTCGGGCCCTCGAGGAATCGGGGACCATGGGCGGGGCCGGAGCGGCGACACCGGCACTCGACCGCCGCGCGTGCGCAGGCAGGATCCGGGGTCGCCTAGAGTCGGCGGCCGCCGCGGCGTCGGAGCACGACGATGACGCTCGGAACGAGCGTGATCGAAGCGAGGACGGCCGAAGACATGTCGCGACAGTAGCGCGGGCAGCGCGGCATCCGCAAATCCACGCCGTCACACGACCGGATGACCCTCCAGCGGCGCGGCGAAGAAGGCCAGCTCGTGTGCGCTCGACACCTCGAAGGCTCGCAGCATCCGTCCCCTCTTCTCGGGCTCCGCTGCCGCCGCCGCGGTCGCGACGAACTCGATCGCCCGACGTGTCGCCTCTTCGAACGCGGCGTCGGCGTACGTCGCGAGCCAGGAGGCGTACGGATGCCGCGGGTCGCGCGCGTACGCGCCGAACTCTCCCGCGTGGAGGCGCCGACCGAGGTCCGTGTACAACCAGAAGCACGGGAGGACAGCGGCGATGAGCTCTTCATAGTCGCCGCCGAACGCGACCGAGCGCAGATGGTCGAGGTAGGCCGTGGTCGCGGGGGCCGGCCTCGCCGAGAACGTCGCCGCGCCCACGCCCTGCGAGGGCGTCAGCCACGCGGCGTGCAGTTCGAGCTCTCCGACGATGGAGCCGTGCGCGGAGTTCGCCCAGAACGCCTGCTCCTCGGAGGTGGACGCCAGGCGGGCGGCCTCAGCCAGGACGCGGGCATAGTCGCGCAGATACAGCGCGTCCTGCGCGAGATAGAACAGGAAGGGCTCCCGAGCCAGCGTCCCGTCCGCGAGCGCGCGGATGAACGGCAGCTCGTCGATCGCCGTACGGGTCGCGGAGATCTGCCGCCACCAGTCCGCCTCGACCACTGCGGCTGTCGGGCGAGTGTCCAGTCCTCCGCGCGCCCAGAGGCCGGCGAAGTGGCTGATCGGGCCCTGCCCTCGCCCGACGCGCAACGCCTCGCCTTCGCGCAGCGACTCGCGGAGCCAGGCGCGCGCACCGGCCACGGCCGTCGGCGCGTCCTCTCCCTTCGCGAGCCGGGTGGCGAGCGCGGACGACAGGGAGCAGCCCGTGCCGTGGGTGTTCCGCGTGGTGATGCGGGCGCCGGCGAACTCCTGTCGCCGCCCTCGCGGCGCGTCGATCAGCGCGTCCGGGGCCTCGTCCCCCGGCAGGTGCCCGCCCTTGACGAGTACCATCGCTCCGACGTCGGCTGACAGTTCCTCGGCTGCGGCGAGCGCGTCCGGCCAATCGGTCGGGACCCGGCCGGCCAGCACGGCGAGCTCGGCGAGGTTCGGCGTGATGAGGTCTGCGTGACGGAGAAGTCGTCGCAGCTCCCCCTCCGCCTCCGGATCGAGCAGGCGGTCTCCCGAGGTCGCGACCATGACCGGGTCGAGCACGACGACGGGCGGCCGCACGACGTCGAGCCAGGCAACCACCGTGCGGATGACCTCGGCGTCGGCCAGCATCCCGATCTTCACCGCGTCGAGCGTGATGTCATCCGACACCGCCTCCAGCTGCGCCTGCAGGAAGTCGGTCGGCGGCACGTGCACGCCGCGGACGCCCTCGGTGTTCTGCGCGGTCAGGGCGGTGATCACGGCCATGCCGTAGCCGCCGTTGGCGGCGATCGACTTGAGGTCGGCCTGTATCCCCGCCCCTCCCGACGGATCACTGCCGGCGATGCTGAGGATGCGCGGGGCGGCGCCGGCGTGCCAGCGTCGCCGGAACTGCGCCGCCTCCCGACGCGGGTCGTCGGCCGCGCACAACGCCGACACCACAGCCAGGCCGGCCGCGCCCGCCTCACGCAGAGCCTCGGTGTCGTCGATGCCGACGCCGCCGATCGCCACGCACGGCAGCGGACTCGCGGCGGCGAACGCCCGGAAGCCCTCGATGCCCAGAGCCGGCGGGTGGTCCGGTTTCGTGAGCGTGGGACGGATGACCCCGACGCCGAGGTGGTCGACGGTGCCGGGCGGCAGCGCGAGCACGGCCTCGAGGTGCGCCGGGCTGTTCGCCGTCAGCCCGATGACCGCATCGGGGCCGAGAGCCTCACGGGCGCGGAGCACCGAGGCATCCCCCTGTCCGAGATGCACGCCGTCCACCCGCGCCCCGCGTTCCCGGGCCGCGATCGCGGCGTCCAGACGATCGTTCACGACGAGCAGAGCACGACCGTCTATCGCGTGGGAGAGATCGACCAGCTGGTCGACGATCTCGGCGTCGGTCGCGGCCTTGTCACGCAGCTGCACGATGCGCACGCCTCCGTCGACCGCCTGACGCACCGTCTCGACGACACCGCGTGCGCCGCAGAGCGCGGGGTCCGTGACGAGATAGAGCGAGAGATCGGCGTTCACAGCGCGCCGCTCTCGACACGGGCGCCGGCGGCGAGATCGGCCGCGCTCACCGCGGAGAGGGCATCGAGCAGGGCGACGGCGAAGCTGCCCGGCCCCGTCGACCGGAGCGCGGCCTGCTCCGCCGCGATCGTGTAGACGAGGCTGGCCGAGGCGACGGCGGTGAACGCGTCGACACCCGCACGCCTGGCCGCTCCGAGGAACGCGGCCATCACCGCGCCGAGCGCGCAGCCTCCGCCCGTGACGCGGGTGAGCAGCTCATCGCCGTTCGCGATGCGCAGCACGCGCTGCCCGTCGGTGATCAGATCGACAGGACCGGAGACGGCGACCACACTCCCGAAACGCGCCGCGAGCGACAGAGCCGCATCGGCTGCGGCATCCGTGCTGTCCGTCGCATCCACGCCGCGGCCGCCCGCGCTGAGGCCCGCGAGCGCGAGGATCTCCGAGGCGTTGCCGCGGATCGCGGTGGGACGCTGTGCGACGAGCTCCT
This sequence comes from Microbacterium luteolum, assembly GCF_039533965.1. Classification (NCBI taxonomy): domain Bacteria; kingdom Bacillati; phylum Actinomycetota; class Actinomycetes; order Micrococcales; family Microbacteriaceae; genus Microbacterium; species Microbacterium luteolum. Next base: position 268,700 of record NZ_BAAAUN010000002.1, on the reverse strand, counting down.
GCGCGAGGGCGGTGCGCACGGGCAGCGCGCCGATGGCGACCGGGTCGAGCACCCAGGGTGTGCCTGCTGCCGAGGCCCCGGCGACCGCCTCGACACTCGCCGCACGCTGCTCGGGCGTCGGGGTGCCGAGGTTGATCAGCAGGCCGGAGGCGACCCCGGCGAACATCCCGGACTCTCCGACGATGTCGACCATGGCCGGTGCCGCCCCCACGGCGAGCAGCACGTTCGCCGTGAAGCCGGTGACGACGGCGTTGGTGATGCAGTGCGTCAACGGCGGAGCCTCGCGCAGCACCCCCAGCAGCGTCCCGGCCGAAGCCGCGAGGTCGATGGTGGATTCCGGACGCAGACGATCGCTCATGGGCGACATCCCTTCGCTAGTACGAACTAGATCAGGTTCGACGGGTCTGTTCTCAGCCGCGGATGCGGCACCCCGTGTCACTGCTCGAAGTCTAGCGACCGAGCTCGGCCAGCAGCGCGCGCTCCTCCGTCCTGGTGAGCCCGGCGCGGCGGATGCGGTCGATCCCGCGAGTCCGCTCGTCGGCGACCACATCCGCGATGGTCTCGGCGAGCGGGCGGAGCGTGCCACCGGTCGCGTGGAACCTCGCGTTCGAACGAGTCATGAACCCGGTCGCCTCCGCCGGGAGCCAGAGCGGCAGAGAGCGCTCCCCCATCCAGTACTCGACGCTCTGCGCGAGCAGCCACTCCTCGGTGGCGATCACGGTATCTCCCGTGTGTCCGGATGCCGCGCGCACGGACTCCAGCACGTAACCGAGCGGGTTCGCGTCGCCGATCGTGTTGACGGAACCGCTCCCGGTCGCGGCGACCACGTACGCGGCGAGGTCGTCGACGTCGATCACCTGCACCGCGCGGCCATCGACCGCAGGCAGCAGCACCGGTTCATCGCCTGCTCTCGTGAACGCGGCCGCCCAGTATCCGAACCGGTCGCTCGGGTCGCCGGCGCCGACGATGAGTCCCGGCCGCACGACGAGCGCACGCTCGCCCAATGTCCCGACGGCATCTTCCGCCGCGGCCTTCTGCGCGCCGTACTCGTACTCGTCGCCCGGCCGGGCGGGCGGATGCCGGGGCGCGGACTCGTCCGCCCCGACCGTCTCGTCGTCGGCGTAGACCGACATCGACGAGACGTACGTCCAGCGTGCGGCGCGATCGCCGAGCGCGTCGACGGCGCCGGCGACATGCGCGGCCTTCGAGGAGATGTCGACCACGTGATCCCAGTCCCGCACGGTGAGCCGGGTGTAGACCTCCGGGTCATCGCGATCACCCTGTACGAGCTCCGCACCATCGGGCGCGGCCCGCTCACCGCGCGCGAGGCAGGTGACCGCCGCCCCGGCATCCAGCCATCGTCGGGCGATCCGCCCCGAGAGCCAGCCCGTCCCACCCAGGATCAGCACGTCCGTCATGGGTCCATGTCACCAGCATCCCGCTCCGGAGGGAAGGTCTCTCCGCTCAGAGCAGGGAGGTCATGTCACTCGGCGGCGCAGCTCCCCGAGTCCGGCGAGCTCCGGGATCGTCCACGAGGGATCCGGCCGCCAACCGAGCCACTCGGCGTCGAAGGGCCAGTCCGCCGCCTCGAACGAGGCGATCGCCGCGTCCGCGTGGCGTTCGATCTGCGCGGCCTGCTCGGGGCTGAGCCGCCCCTGTTCGATCGCCGCCGCCAGTTCGTCCTCGTCCTTGAGGTGGATCACGCCGTCGGGGTCGATCTCCACGTCGAGGATGTGATCCGACGAGTACGTGTCGTGGTCGGTGCGCAGATGCGCGTTCTCGAGGTTCACGTACCACCCCGCGAACGTCCACTCCGGTCCTGTCGTCTCGCTCCAGAACAGCCAGACCGACCACGGCAGGCCGGCGGGCGCGATGCGCAGCACGCCGTTGCCCCACCACTCCTCGACGATGCGGGTGCGCTCCTCCAGCCAGCGGCGCGCGAGGGGCACCGTGCGCACGCGCTGCCCGTCCGGAGCACCCTGCGACTCCTGCAGCGTGCCGGGTGCGAGCCAGGCGACCAGTCCGTTCTCGTCGTCGCGCACCACGCGCATCGGAGAGATGGTCGACGGCTCCCCCGGCTGCCAGCCCGGCTTGCGGTAATGCCAGTCGATCTGCGCACCCGGCGGAAGGAACGGGCCTTCCCCGAGAGGTCGCGCATCGTCAGGGGCGGCAGCCGGAGTGCCCTGGGGGAGGATGCTCATCCCGCCACGGTACTCCGGCGCCGCCGCTGTCCGGCGGAACCCGCGCTCAGTCGCGCAGCGCGGCGCCGAAGCGCTCGGCCGCGACCGCCACACCCGCGAGCTTGGCCTCGGTGGCCTCCGCCGCAGTGAGCGTGCGATCATCGGCGCGGAAGCGCAGCGCGAACGTCAGGCTCTTCGATCCGCCGGGTACGCCCTCGCCGCGATAGTCGTCGACGAGTCGCACCGATTCGAGCAGGGCGCCGGCACCCTCGACCAGAGCCGCGCGCAGGTCGCCTGCCGCGACATTCGCGGGGACGGTGAGCGAGACGTCCTGCGTCGCCGCCGTGAACGTCGAGAGCGACTCGGCGACGATGCGTCCGCCCGCAAGGGAGAGGATGCGATCGAGGTCGAGCTCGAGCACCGTCGCGCGCCCCGGCAGGTCGGCGTCCTCCGCCACAGCGGGGTGCAGCTCGCCCACGTAGCCGACGGTCTCGTCGGCGATGCGGAGAGAACCGGTGCGACCGGGGTGCAGAGCGGCGCGCTCGGCCTGGACGACATCGATCTCCACGCCGGCGGCGGCGGCGATCACGCGCACGGCGTCCAGCGCCTCGGCGAGTCCGGCCGGCTCGGCGGCCCGCCCGGGCTGACGCGGCGAGACGTTGCCGGTCAGGAGGGCTGCAACATGCCGGTGCTGCGGCGGGATCGAGGCGTTCAACTCCGCGAGCTTCTCGTCGGAGGGACGAGCACCGAGCGGCGGCACGTCGTCCGTGCCGTACTCGACGCCGGGCTCCGGGAGGAACACGACACCGGTCTCGAAGATCGCGATGTCGGTCAGGCCGCGCGCGATGTTGCGGTGCGCGGTCTGCAGCAGGCCGGGGATGAGCGACCGGCGCAGGAACGGCGACTGACCGTCGAGCGGATTCGCCAGGCGGATGCTGGGCAGGTGCTGTCCGGATGCCGAGCCGTGCAGGTCGTTCTGCGCCTCCGTCGTGAAGGGGAACGCCGGCGTCTCGACGAGACCGGCGGCCGCCAGCGCGTCGGCGACACGACGGCGACCCTGCTGATGCGCGGTGAGGCCTCGCCCCGAAGGCGGCGTCGGCAGCACCGAGGGGATGCGGTCGAGGCCGTGGATACGGGCGACCTCCTCGGCGAGCGTCCACTTGTCGGTGAGGTCGGGGCGCCAGGTCGGCGGGATGACGGTCCAGCCTCCCTGGGTGCCTGAGCCGGTCGAAGGGGACACCTCCGCGCCGATCGTCGTCAGGGCGCCGGTGATCTCGGCATCGGTGTAGTCGACGCCGATGAGCCCCTGCACGAATCCGGCGGGAAGCTCGATCTCCGAGACGAAGACCTCGGCGAACAGCGCGCCGCCCTCTTCCGTGAGCGTGCCGCCGGCGAGCTCGACCATGAGGTCGGCAGCCCGTCGCGCCGCGACGAACGGCACGAGCGGATCGACGCCGCGCTCGAAGCGCTTGGACGCCTCGCTGGGCAGCTTGTGCCGGCGGGCCGATCGAGCGATGGTCGTCGGGTCGAAGATCGCCGCCTCGATGAGCACGTTGCTCGTGGTCTCGCTCATCTCGGTCGTGCCGCCGCCCATGACGCCGGCGAGGCCGATCGGACCGGAGTCGTCTGTGATGAGGAGGTCTTCGACGTGGAGGGCGCGCTCAACGCCGTCGAGGGTCTTCATCTTCTCCCCCGGCGTCGCGCGGCGGACCGTGATGCCACCGGCGAGCTTGTCGAGGTCGTAGCCGTGCAGCGGCTGGCCGAGTTCGAGCATCACGTAGTTGGTGATGTCGATCAGCACTCCGAGCGAGCGCATGCCGGCGAGGCTGAGTCGCGCGATCATCCACGGCGGCGTCGGGCGCGAGGGATCGACACCGCGCACGACGCGCGTGACGAACTCGCTCGCACCGACGCGCCCGCGCACCGGCGCCTGGTCATCGACGATAGCCGTGTGTCCGGCGCCGGGCTGGAGCTCGGCGAAGTCGCGCTCGGCCGGGTCGCGGAAGTCCGCGCCGGTCGCGTGCGAGTACTCGCGGGCCACGCCGCGCAGCGAGAACGCGTAGCCGCGGTCGGGCGTCACGTTGATCTCGACGGCGACGTCATCGAGCCCGAGCAGCGCGATCGCGTCGGTGCCGACGGGCGCGTCGATGCCGAGGTCCGAGAGCACCAGGATGCCGTTGTGCTCGTCACCGAGGCCCAGCTCGCGCGCCGAGGCGATCATGCCGTCGGACACGTGCCCGTAGGTCTTGCGCGCCGCGATCGGGAACGGACCGGGCAGCACGGCGCCGGGGAGCGTCACGACGACCTTGTCACCCGCGACGAAGTTGTGCGCACCGCAGACGATGCCGCGGACGCCGCCGTTCGCCTCGCCCACGTCGACCTGGCACCAGTTGATCGTCTTGCCGTTCGACTGCGGTTCGGCCTCGAGCGAGACGACCTGCCCGACGACGACGGGACCGGAGATCTCGAAGCGGTGCACGTCCTCCTCTTCGAATCCGACGGTCACCAGGGCCTCGAGGACATCCTCCGGCGTGGCATCCGCTGCCAGATCGACGTACTCACGCAACCACGAAAGCGGGACGCGCATCACACCACCATCCCGTACTGCTCGCTGAAACGGACATCGCCCTCGGCCATGTCGCGCATGTCCTGCACATCGCTGCGGAACATCAGTCCTCGCTCGATGCCCATGCCGAACGCGAAGCCGCTGTACACCTCGGGATCGATCCCGGCCGCGCGGAGCACGTTCGGGTTGACCATGCCGCAGCCGCCCCACTCGATCCAGCGCGCGCCGCCCTTGAAGGTCGGATGCCACAGGTCGAGCTCGGCGGAGGGCTCGGTGAAGGGGAAGTAGTTCGTGCGGAAGCGCATCTTGGCCTCGGGCCCGAAGAGCTGCTTCGCGAAGTGATCGAGTGTGCCCTTCAGATGCGCCATCGTGATGCCCTTGTCGATCACGAGGCCCTCGAACTGCGTGAACACGGGAAGGTGCGTCGCGTCGAACTCGTCGGTGCGGTAGACGCGGCCGGGGCACAGCACGTAGATCGGCAGCTCGCGGTCGAGCATCGAGCGCACCTGCACCGGGCTCGTGTGCGTGCGCATGACGAGGTGACGCGAGGTCGGGTCGACGTAGAACGTGTCCTGTTCCTGGCGGGCGGGGTGGTCCACGTCGAAGTTCAGCGCGTCGAAGTTGAACCACTCGTGCTCGAGCTCGGGTCCCTCCGCGATCTCCCACCCCATGCCGACGAAGATGTCGGACACCTGATCCTGGAGGAGCGTGAGCGGATGCCGCGCACCGACGCGCGTGCGCGACGGAACGGCGGTGATGTCGATCCGCTCCGCCTCGAGACGCGCGGCGACCTCGGCGGCCGCGAGCTCGGACTCCTTGGCGGCGAGTGCCTGCGTCACCTGACCGCGGCCCTGGCCGACGAGCTTGCCGAATGCGGCCTTGTTCTCGGGGGCGACCTGGCGCATCGACGCGTTGAGGACCGCGAGCGGCGACCCTTCCGCGACGTGAGCGGCGCGGGCGGCCTTCAGCTCGGCCGTATCGGCGGCCGCGGCGATCGCCGTCAGGGCCGCCGCGACGGCTGCTTCGACCGCTTCCGGGGTGATTTCAGGAGACTCAGACACGAGAGTCGAGTCTACCGGGGGCCGCGCCGCGGTCTCTCACCCGTATCGGGGTCAGAGCGGACCGAACATCGTCACAGCGACACCGGCGTTCCAGGTGAGACGCTCGGCCTCGAGCGCCGCCGCGATCCGAGGATCTCGGTGCACCTGACGCCGCAGCGCCTCCCGCCCCCGACCGAGGATCGCCGCTGGAACGACGAAGCCGGAGACGAGCAGCAGGGCACAGCCGCCGTCGAGCACGAGGAGCGGCACCGGGTCGGCGCTCGACATCATCGCGGGGATGAGGAAGACGTTGAAGACGACGAAAAGGCTCAGTGCGGCGATGACGCCGCCACGCAGATCCCCCGCACCACGAGTCGTGTAGGACTTTCCCGGTCTCGGGATCCAGCCACGCTCGCGCCGGAGGAACAGCGCGGCGACAGCCGCGACGATGACGCCGGCGATCGCCCACGGCACAGAAGCGGACGGCGTCACACCCAGGGCGAGAATGCCGAGTCCGACGATCGTGGTCGATGCGCCGAGCGACAGGAAGGCGCCCCACATGCCGCGGCGCATCGCGCGCGCATCGGCGATCTCACGCAACCGTGTGCGGGACTCGACGCCGTATCGCGCGGCCAGTTCCGGATCCAGCCATTCCGCGAGCGTCCGGCTCGTCGCTGGAGGATGGGTCGGGACCGGTTCGACGTGCACGACGACAAGCCTGCCAGAAGTTTCCGGCAGCGGCGTGGAGGTCAGACGCCGCCGGTACTGCTGCCGAGGTTGAACTTACCCGCCCCGCCCTGCATCGCGATGAGCTCGGTGTCGGTGCCGCCGCCGTGGAGACGCGGATCGTCGCCGCCGCCCACCGGAGTGCCGCCCTGCAGCCGCGGCGACCGACGAGTGCGGATCTCCAGCCACTTCGCGATGCCCGAGAGGATGAGGCACATGATGATGTAGATGCCACCGATGACGAAGGCCGACTGCAGCACAGGGCGACCCTGCTGCGACGTGAGCTGCTTCGCGAAGTACAGGAGCTCGGGATACGTGATGATGAACCCGAGCGCGGTGTCCTTGAGCGTGACGACGAGCTGAGCGACGATGACCGGAAGCATCGCCCTGATGGCCTGCGGCATGAGGATCAGGCGCATGACCCCGCTCTTGCGGAGTCCGATCGCGTACCCGGCCTCCCCCTGGCCGCGGGGCAGTGATTCCACGCCGGCGCGGAGCACCTCGGCGAGCACGGAGCCGTTGTAGACCATCAGCGCGAGCACGACAGCCCAGTACGGCTCCATCTTGACGCCGATCACGGGCAGGCCGTAGTACAGCAGCATCATGAACACGAGCACCGGCACGGCGCGGAAGAACTCGGTGATGACGGTGACGGGAACGCGGATCCACGCACGGTCGGAGAGCCGGCCGATCGCGAGGATGAAGCCGAGCGCCAGAGCGAGGATCGCAGCGAGGCCGAACGCGGCGAGGGTGCGACCGAGCGCCCCGAAGATCTGAGTCCAGACGGCGCTGAACGTGAAGACGTACCAACGCGAGGCGTCGAACTGCCCGCTCTCGTAGAAGCGGTATCCGATGAAGGCGAGCAGGGCGAGCACGACCAAGACGGTGCCCACGCCGATGAGGCGGTTCCGCAGGATCGCCTTGGGCCCGGGGACGTCGTACAGGACGGAAGTCATCGCGCGATCCTCCACTTGTTCTCGAGATAGCGCTGAAGCCAGCTGAGCAGCATCACCAGGGCGACGAAGATGACGGCGACCCAGAGCAGGACGACGAGGGCGTTCTCGCCGCGCTCGCTGAGGTAGGAGCGGATGGCGCCGAGCTCGACGACCGAGAATCCGGCCGCGACCGTCGTGTTCTTCAGCAGCGCGATGAAGACGCTCATCATCGGTGGGACGACCGAGCGGAAGGCCTGCGGCAGGATGACGAGCGACATGACCTGTCCGAAGGGAAGACCGATCGCTCGGGCCGCTTCGGCCTGACCGACCGGCACCGTGTTGATTCCCGCGCGGATGACCTCGGCGACGTACGTCGCCGTGTAGATGCCGATGGCGAGGATGCCGAGCACCGTGGTGCTCAGCTTCGGCAGCCCCAGCTGGGGGTAGCCGAAGATGAAGAAGAAGAAGACGAGGGTCAGCGGGGTGTTGCGGATGAGGTTCACGTAGAGCGTGCCCACACCGCGGGCGATCGGTACCGGGGCCACTCGCGCCGCTCCGACGATCAGACCCAGGACGAGGGCGAGAACGCCGCCGCCGAAGAAGATCAGCAGGGTGTTGCTCACCGCCTCTCCCCACAGGTCGAGGTTTCCGAAGATGACGTCCACGCCGTCCTCCCCTTCAGGATGAGGAGGGGGCGGCCGTCACGACCGCCCCCTCGAGTCGATCAGTCGACGGTGGGCTGGGAGACTTCGATACCCGAGTCGCCGAGGTTCTTGTCGAAGATCGCCTGCCAGATGTCGCCGCCGTCGGTGAACAGCTTGTTGATGTGCTCCTGCAGGGCCGCGTCGTCCTTCGCGAGGCCGACGCCGTAGCGCTCCTCGGTGAACGGCTCGCCGACGACCTTCAGGTTGTCAGGATCCTGAGCGGCGTAGCCGATGAGGATGGCCTGGTCGGTCGTGACCGCCTGGACCGTGCCGGCGAGCAGGTCCTCGACGCACGCGGAGTACAGGTCGAACTCCTTCGTGGGAACCTCCGGGAAGTTCGTGCGGATGTTCTGGATCGGCGTCGAGCCCGTCGCCGAGCACACCGTGGTGTCGGCGGAGAGATCCGCCTCGCTCTTGATGTCCTCGTTGTCGGCAGCGACCAGCAGACCCTGTCCGGTGATGAAGTACGGCCCGGCGAAGGCGATCTGCTCCTTGCGCTTGTCGTTGATCGAGTACGTGCCGACGTAGTAGTCCACGTCACCGTTCACGATCGCCTGCTCGCGGTTCGCGGAGGCGATCGGCTTGAACTCGATCTTGTCCTCGTCATACCCGAGGGATGCGGCGATCCAGCGGGCGATGTCGACATCGAAGCCGGTGCGCTCGTTCGTCGTCACATCGAGGAACCCGAGACCGGGCTGGTCCTCCTTGACGCCGATGACGACCTTGTCGCGCTCCTTGATGGCATCGAACGTGGGGCTGCCTTCGAGCTCGACGTCGGTGGCGACCTCGAACCAGGTCGACTCCTCGCCGCCCTCTTCGCCGCCGGTGCCGGCGCCGGGGTCGGACGGGCTGCCGCTGTTGCAGGCCGTGAGCGCCAGCAGGGCCACCGCCGCGATTCCGATGCCTGCCAGTGTCCGTGTGCGTCGCATGTGCGTCTCCTTCGTGTGCTGTGTGTGCAGGGTCTGTGAGGTCAGTGGGTGAGGAGCTTCGAGAGGAAGTCCTTGGCGCGATCGCTCTTCGGGTTCGTGAAGAACTCCTCGGGAGTCGCCTCCTCCACGATCCGGCCGTCGGCCATGAAGACGACGCGATCGGCGGCCTTCCGCGCGAAGCCCATCTCGTGGGTGACGACGATCATCGTCATGCCCTCCTGAGCGAGTCCGACCATGACGTCGAGGACCTCGTTGATCATCTCGGGGTCGAGCGCGCTCGTCGGCTCGTCGAAGAGCATCACCTTGGGCTTCATCGCGAGAGCGCGGGCGATCGCCACGCGCTGCTGCTGGCCGCCCGAGAGCTGCGCGGGGAGCTTCGAAGCCTGTTGCGCCACGCCGACGCGCTCGAGCAGGACCATCGCCTCCTTCTCGGCCTCCGCCTTCTTGAGCCCGCGCACCTTGATCGGGCCGAGGGTGATGTTCTCGAGGATCGTGAGGTGGGCGAAGAGGTTGAACGACTGGAACACCATGCCGACGTCGGCGCGGAGGTGTGCGAGCCCCTTGCCTTCGGCGGGAAGCGCCTTGCCGTCGATGCTGATGCTGCCGCTCGTGATCGTCTCGAGCCGGTTGATCGTGCGGCACAGCGTCGACTTGCCGGAACCGGAGGGGCCGATCACCACGACGACCTCGCCCGAGTTCACGGTCAGGTCGATATCGGTCAGCGCCTGGAAGTCGCCGTAGTGCTTCTGAACGTTGTCGACCACGACGAGGGGTGTATCAGAGGTCATCATTTCTCCAAACTAGCCAGGTCGTGCGCGGGGCTCCAGGAACGGGGCCGAGATTTACATGTTCGTGACACGGGACCGCACTCATCCGCGCGTCTCTGCGTGGATGATCCACGGCCCGCCCCCGCGGGCCGTGGATCAGGTCTCGCCACTGCGCTTCACCCCCGACGACTGCGAGCAGCGGGACCATCGATCGTGCACGATCGACCTCAGAGTGGCAGAGCGCCGATGCGCTGTCAGAGTTCTTGAGGATTTCTTGAGACTCGCTCGACGACTCAATCGCGCAGGTCGCGGTAGTACTCGATGGCACCCGGATGCAGCGCGACCGGACCGGTGAAGATCGCCTGACGCCGATCGAGCAGAGCTGCCGCCGGAACCTCTTCCGCGATCCGCGGACGCGCGTCGAAGAGGCCGGACAGCACGTCGCGCACGACGCCGTCGGGCGTGGATGCCGAGGTGACGAGGTAGTTGGGCACCGCCATGGTGGGCGCCGACTCCCGCAGACCGTACATGCCCTCCGGGACGTCGGCCGGACGATACGCATGCGAGTACTGCTCGTTCACCTCGACGACCCACTCCTGCTCGATCGGGAGCAGGCGCACCGGCATCCGCTCGGCGAGCTCCGCGATCCCCGGGGTCGGCAGCCCGCCCACCCAGAAGAAGCCGTCGATCTCGCCACGCTCCATCGCCTCGATGGAGCCGCTGAGATCGAGCTGCGCATTGCGGACGGATGCCGCGTCGACGCCCGCGGCATCCAGCACCCTGCTCGCGATGACGTTCACCCCGGAGTTCTCCGCTCCGAGGGAGACGTCCTTGCCGGCGAGATCGGCGATGCCCTCGATCTCGGAGTCTCCGCGCACGACGACGTGCAGGTACTCGTCGTACAGCCGAGCGACGGCCTCGATGGCCAGGGGCTCGGGGAATGCCCCGGCACCGGCCACGGCATCGGCCGCCGCATCGCCCTGCGCGAAGCCGATCAGTGCGTCCCCCGCGCTCACGCGCAGCAGATTGTCGACGGATCCGGCGGTCTCGTCGACCGACATCCGGATGTCCAGGGACCGCGACAGCTCGTCGGCGAGGTGGCCGCCGTAGTCGAAGTAGACGCCCGTGGACCCGCCGCCCGCGATCGTGTACTCCTCGCCGGTCCATTCGCTCGCACGCGACGTGCATCCCGCCATCGCGCCGAGCAGCACGAGCGCAGCGAAGGCGGCGACGATGCGGCGACGATGCGGCGACGCAGGGCGGTCACGAGGTCGCTCCGTCGCGGATCAGCAGCGACACGGTGAGTCCGTCGCCCTCGGCTGACGACACGGCCAGCTCCCCACCCACCGACGCCAGCAGGTCGGTCGCGATCGCGAGTCCCAGTCCGGAGCCGGGCGTGCTCCTGCTGTCGTCGCTGCGCCAGAACCTCTCGGCCGCCGATGCCGCCTGCTCATCGGTCAGACCGGGCCCCTGGTCGCGCACCGTGATCCGGCACACGTCGCCATCGCGCGCCGCTCCGACCTCGACGGTGGAGCCGGGCGGCGAGAACTTCACGGCGTTGTCGATGACCGCATCCAGGGCGCTCTCCACGATCGTCCGGTCGGTGACGCTCATGACCGAGCCCTCGCCGACCCGGCGGAGAGCGATCCCCTGCTGACCGGCGACGTCGCGCCAGGCGTCTGCGCGTCGGGCGGCCAGCGTCGCGAGGTCGACCGCGGAGATCGTGGAATCGCTGCGCCCGCCGCGCGCGAGACCCAGGAGGGTCTCGAGGATGCGGGCCATCCGGCGCCCCTCTTCTCTGGTCTCCTCGACATCTTCGCGCCACTCGTCGCCGAGGCCGGTGGCGAGGTGCTCGACACGCAGGAGCAGCGCGTTGAGCGGATTCCTCAGCTCATGCGAGGCGTTCAGCGCGAACTCCTGCTGTCGCGTCATCACCCGCTCGATCTCATCGGCCATGCCGTTGAAGACCCGCGTCATGCGGCGCAGCTCCGGCGGCCCCGTGTCCTCCGCGACGCGGGTGTCCATCTCCCCGCGCTCGATGGCCACCATCGCCTCGTCGAGCCGCCGCACCGGCGAGAGCACCCAGCGGGCGAGCCGGAACACCAGGAGCACGCCGAGCGCGATCAGGGCGACGGCGATCGCCGACAGCACCGTGATCTGCTGGAGGATCGCCGCACGGGGCGCGGCCACATCGGCCGAAACCAGCACCGCACCGATGACATCGCCGTCGTCGAACACGGGTTCGACGAGCGCCGCGTCGGCGACGATCCACGGGAAGACCGTTCCCGGGGGCTCGGCTCGTCGCCCCGACAGCGCGAGCCGCACGCGCTCCGCGTCCGCCTCGGACAGCACCGTGCCGTCGTCCTCCCCTGCCGCCCACACACTGCCGGCGAGGTCGAACACCATCACGTCGATGCCGTAGACCTCCCGGAACCTCATGACCTCCGCATCGACGACCGCGGAGCTGCCGGAGCGGAGCGACTGACGGGCGCTCGTGATGAAGTACCCGAGGTCGCCGAGCTGTTCGGCGTAGAACGCCTGCTGGATGCTGCGCGCGGCCCCCCATCCCGCGGCACCGCCGAGCGTGAGCAGGATCGCGACCAGCGGCACCAGGAACACGATGATCAGGCGACGGCGCATCGCTCAGGACCCCGCGAGGCGATAGCCGACGCCCCGTACTGTCTCGATGAGGCGGCGGTCTCCGGTCTTCCGGCGGATCGCTCCGACGTGGACCTCCAGCGAGTGGCCGAAGCCTCGCCAGTCGGTGTTCCACACCTCCCGGATGAGGCGCTCCTTCGGCACGGCGACACCGGGATACCGCGCGAGCACGGCCACGATGTCGAACTCCTTGCGGGTGAGGTCGATGGGTCCGCCATCAACCGTCACCTGCCGCGCCACGAGATCGATCTGCACCTCCCCGCCGTCGAGCAGCACGCGCGCCTCGGACTCGGCGCGCATCGGGCGCGAGCGCCGCGTCACCGCTTCTATGCGGGCAAGGAGCTCGTGCACGTCGTACGGCTTCACGACGAAGTCGTCGGCGCCGGCGCGGAGTCCCTTGATGCGCTCGGTGACCTGGTTGCGGGCCGTGACGATCACGATCGGCACGTCGGACCGACCCCGGATGCGACGGCACAGATCGATTCCATCGACATCCGGCAGACCCAGATCCAGCAGCACCACCTCCGTGTCGACCCCGAGGAGATCCAGAGCCGCAGCGCCGTCAGGGGCCCGGACGGTGGCGTAGCCCGAGCGCGCGAGGAACGCCTCGAGCGCAGCAGCGACGCGCTCGTCATCCTCCACGATCAGAATCCGCATCGACTCTGCTCCCCACGATCCCGCATCAGCCCACCGTGTCAGCCCGGAGAGGAAGCCCGCTGGGCGAAAGCGCTCTCGTAGAGGCAGACGCTGGCAGCGGTCGCGAGGTTCAGCGATTCGGCCCGTCCGAAGATGGGCAGCTTGAGCACCCGGTCGGCGAGGGCGAGGGCGTCGTCCTCCAGGCCCCGAGCCTCATTGCCGAACAGCCATCCCGTGGGTTCGGCCAGCAGACCGTCGGCGCGCGCCTCCAGCAGGTCGTCGCCCTTCACATCCGCGGCGAGAATGCGGAGCCCCGCGGCGTGCGCGCGCTCCACGACATCGGCGAGGTCGCCGGCGACCGACACCGGGAGGTGGAAGAGCGAACCGGTCGTCGCGCGGACCACCTTCGGGTTGTAGGGATCGACCGTCCGGCCCGTCAGCACGACGGCATCGGCACCGGCGGCGTCCGCGGCGCGGATGATGGTCCCGAGATTGCCCGGGTCGCGCACCTCATCGCAGATCGCGACGAGCCGCGGCAACGCCGCGAAGATGTCGCGCACCGAGGTGGGCGTCTGCTGGACCACGGCGACAAGACCCTGCGGGGTGACCGTGTCGGCCATCGCGTTGAGCACGTACTCCGTCACGTACTCGACGTCGATCTCGGCCTCTCCGGCCTTCGCCCGGATGTCGGGATGCTTCTCCCAGCCGTTCGGGGTCGCGAACAGCTCGACGATCGACTCGGGGCGGTAGGTGAGCGCCTCACGGACGGCCTGCGGACCTTCGAGAAGGAACAGGCCCGTCTCGGTTCTCGCGCTGCGTTTCGTCAGCTTCGCCACGGCGCGGACTCGGGGGGAGCGGGGGTTCTCCAGCACGATCACAGTCTAGGAGGCGCACGGCCGCTTCCCGCACCATCGGGATAGGGTGCGTCCATGGCGAACGATCCCCCGGCGTCCCCCGTCCGCCGGCGGGTCGCTCTCGCGGTCCTCGCCGCGGCGACGGTCGGTCTCGGGCTCTTCATCCATCGCAGCGCCGGCGGAACGATCGGCGACGTCACCGGCGACGCCCTCTACGCCGTGCTCATCTATCTTCTCGTCGCGCTGGTCGCACCGCGAGCGCGTCGTCCGGTGGTCGCGGTGTTCGCTTTCGCGGTGTGCACCGGTGTCGAGCTGCTGCAGCTCACCGCGCTGCCGCGAGAAGCGGCGGTGGTGTTCCCGCCGATCGAACTCGTCCTCGGATCCGGCTTCGATGCACGGGACATCGTCGTCTACGCCGCGGCCGTCGCCGCGGCATCCGTCATCGACATCGTCAGCACGCGAGTCATCATCGGCGCCGCATCCGGAAAAACAACAGGGCGCCCTCCCGAAGGAGAGCGCCCTGTCTGAACAGATGCTTACGCAGCCGACTTCGGTGCGTTGACGTCGGAGGGCAGAGCCTTCTTCGCCGTCTCGACCAGCGTCGTGAACGTCGCCGCGTCGTTGACCGCGAGGTCGGCGAGCATGCGACGGTCGACCGTGACACCCGCGAGGCCGAGGCCCTGGATGAAGCGGTTGTACGTGATGCCGTTCTGGCGCGCCGCAGCGTTGATGCGCTGGATCCAGAGACGACGGAAGTCGCCCTTGCGCTTGCGACGGTCACGGTACGAGTAGACCAGGGAGTGGATGACCTGCTCTTTGGCCTTGCGGTAGAGGCGCGAACGCTGACCGCGGTAACCCTTTGCGCGCTCGAGGATGACCCGGCGCTTCTTGTGGGCGTTTACTGCCCGCTTGACTCTTGCCATTTTCCTGTGTTCCTATTCGTGCGTTCGGGCGCGATCAGCGGCCGAGAAGCTTCTTCGCGACCTTGGTGTCAGCCTTCGAGAGCACCTGGTCCTGGTTCAGACGACGGGTGCGACGGCTCGACTTGTGCTCGAGGTTGTGGCGCATCCCGGCCTGCTGCTTCTTCAGCTTGCCGCTGCCGGTGATCTTGAAGCGCTTCTTAGCACCCGAGTGGGTCTTCTGCTTCGGCATCTTCTCTTCCTTCGTATGGCGCCTTATCAGGCGACGGTGTCAACCCGCGGTGCGGGAGTTCTGGGGGCGGATCACTCCGCCGAAGCCTCGGCCGGGACGTCGGTCTCGGTCTTGGCCTCGCGGGCAGCCTGCTTGTTCGCTGCGCGCTGCGCGTCGCGGACGGCGTTCTGCTCCTGCTTCGCCTCGGACTTGCTCTTCAGCGGGGCGACGATCATGACCATGTTGCGACCGTCGATGGTCGGGTTGGACTCGACCGTTCCGAGCTCGGCGACGTCTTCCGCGAACTTGCGCAGAAGTCGCA
The DNA here is from genome assembly GCF_039533965.1 of Microbacterium luteolum. Taxonomy (NCBI): domain Bacteria; kingdom Bacillati; phylum Actinomycetota; class Actinomycetes; order Micrococcales; family Microbacteriaceae; genus Microbacterium; species Microbacterium luteolum. Next base: position 253,252 of record NZ_BAAAUN010000002.1, on the reverse strand, counting down.
CACCCTGCTCCGGGCGCGACTGCTCGCGACCGCGGAACAGGATCATGGCCTTGACCTTGTCGCCGGCCTTGAGGAAGCCCTCGGCGCGCTTGAGCTTGGTTATGTAGTCGTGCGCCTCGATCTTCAGACGGAAGCGGACTTCCTTGAGGATGGTGTTCGCCTGGTTGCGGCGAGCTTCCTTCTCCTTCTGGGCGGCCTCGTACTTGAACTTGCCGTAGTCCATGATCTTGACCACGGGCGGCTTCGAGTTGGGGGCCACCTCGACGAGATCGAGGTCGGCTTCCTGTGCCAGGCGCAGTGCCGCCTCGATGCGGACAACACCGATCTGCTCACCCGCGGGGCCGACGAGGCGGACCTCGGGGACGCGGATGCGCTCATTGGTACGGGGATCGCTGATGCGGAACTCCTTAGACGATGTGATTCGGCCACCGCGACGCGAGGTGCATCCCGGGCGAAATCGGAGTCGTCTCCCCACCCACCGGCATTCAGACGCCGGCTCTGCACCCTGCCTGCCGACCCCGTCGTGCAGACGGAACCGGTGGAGTGCAAGACCCGGTAGCCTTGAACGGCAAGCGCGGGTGGGAAGTGAATCCTCTTTCGTTCCAGAGCATGACGCTCCGGAGCCCGCCAAAGTCTAACAGAAGGCAAGGCGAAGTGACGAACCAGGTACCGGACGAGGCTGCACGCGAGCGCGAAGAGCGCTGGGCACGACAGGAGGAGGCAGCGTCATCGGCCACCCGGGACATCGCCGACGTCCCCGCCGTCGAGGTGATCACCACCGCGGCCGTGCACCTCATGAGCGCCGCAGCCGTGAAGCTCGGCCTCGCCGACGACCCCGATGCGGCGGCCCAGCTCGACCTCGACGAGGCCCGCAAGCTCATCAACGCCCTCGCCGGACTCATCACCGCGGGGGCCCCCGAGATCAGCGACATGCACGCGCGGTCGCTGCGCGACGGACTCCGTTCCCTGCAGCTCGCCTTCCGCGAAGCCTCCTCCATCCCCGACCCGATCGGCAAGGGGCCCGGGGAGAAGTGGACGGGGCCGGTCAACTAAGGCTTTCTTGGTTTTGTGAGCTCTGCGGGGGCGGGCGCAGCGCTCCCGCCTTCGCTCGCAGAGCGGGGTCCCTCCCGCTTCGCGGGCCCCTCCCGATGCTCGCTCCCGGCGGGATCGCTGCGCCCTCAGGTTGCGCGTCGTGAACGGCGCTCCGTTGACTGCGGCGGGGAAGTACGAGGTGCTGCGGGATCAGGGTTCGAGGACGAGAAGGCCGGCGGTGGACGGGCCGCCGCACTGCTCCGTGGAGTGAGTCCAGTCGATCTCGTGCTCGTTCTCGGCGAGGAGTGTGCCGTCGGCGGCGAAGACGCGCGCGGTGACGGCGTCGGGAACGGCCAGGAAGAGGAAATCGCCGAGCTCCTCGCCCACGGACGGGACGGTCGGGTCCGTGGACGGAGTCTCGGTGTCTTCGGGACCGACGGAGCAGCCGCCCGGGACGCACAGCTGCACGAAGACGTCGTCGCCGTAGGCGCCGGCATCCACCGTCAGGACGCTGATGTAGCCGATCGCCGGGCAGGCGGTCGCGCAGCCGGCAAGAGCCACCAGGAGCAGCCCCGTGAGGATCGCGGTCGCCGCTCTGCGCATGACGCCACCCTAGCGACAGCGGATCAGGCGCTGCGGCGCAGCTTCACCGTCAGGGAGTCGGCGAGCACCGCGATGCGATCGTCGGACGCCCAGCGCTGTGCCAGCCGCGCAAGGACGGCGTCGAGTACCTCGCGCTCCAGACCGTCGACGAGTTCGAGGATCACGATCAGCTCCGGACCGCGCAGGCGCGCATCCGGGTCACCGGCGGCGACCGCGACGTCGATCACGGCGAGCTCGTGCGCCACACTCTCCTGGAGAGCGCCGAACACCTCGGGTGAGAGGAAGCTCGGCTCCCACACGTGTCCCTGCGCGATCGCCCACACAGCCGGGCGGCGGATGACGAACTCCGTGTCGGATGTGGGGTCGAGCACGATGAGGTCGGTGTCGTCGGAGGATGCGGCGAGAGCCGCTCTCGTCGCCTCCACGGGGATCGGGCGTGCCGCGGCATCCCACCGCTGCATCGACTCGACCGACGAGAACACCGGCTGCACGCGGCGACCGTCAGGAGCGGCGACCGTGACGATCGAGAGCTCCTGGGTCTTGTCGACTGTGAGACCGGTGGGGCCGACGCCCTCGTCGCCCTTCTCGGCGACCAGAGGGATCAGCACGCGTGCGGAGCGGAACGCGTCGACGACCTCGACCTGCGACCCGTCTCCGGCGCGGAAGCGCAGCAGCGCGTCGAGCAGCGCCGGATCCGCGGACCCGTCGTCGTCTGTGTGCGGATTCGACTCGAAGCTTCGCCCCTCCCAAGGCACACCGGCGGAGTCGCCCGTGTTCCCGGGGGCTGCGGCATCGTGACCGTGGTCACCGTGCCCGCAGGCGTCGTCAGTCCCCTGCGACATCCAGCGCCTCAGCCAGCGTGAACGCCCCGGCATACAGCGCCTTGCCGACGATCGCGCCCTCGATGCCGAGCGGCACGAGCTCGCGGAGCGCGGCGATGTCGTCAAGATTCGAGATGCCGCCCGAGGCGACGACCGGCTTGGGCGTGCGCGAGGCCACCTCGCGCAGCAGCTCCAGGTTCGGGCCGCGCAGGGTGCCGTCCTTGGTGACGTCGGTCACGACGTAGCGGCTGCACCCGGCATCCTCGAGGCGGTCGAGCACCTCCCAGAGGTCACCGCCCTCCTTCGTCCAGCCACGAGCGGCGAGCGTCGTGCCGCGCACATCGAGGCCCACCGCGATCGCCTCGCCGTAGCGGCCGATCACGTCGGCAGCCCACTCCGGATTCTCGAGCGCTGCGGTGCCGAGGTTGATGCGGGTCGCACCGCTCTCCAGCGCCGCCTCCAGTGTCGCGTCGTCGCGGATGCCGCCGGAGAGCTCGACGTTGACGTGCTTGAACTGCTTGATGACCTTGCGGAGGATCGGCGCGTTGCTGCCGCGTCCGAAGGCGGCGTCGAGGTCGACGAGGTGGATCCACTGCGCGCCCTGGGAGACCCACTCCCCCGCCGCATCCAGCGGGTCGCCATAGCTCGTCTCCGTGCCGGCCTCACCCTGCGTCAGACGGACCGCCTTGCCGCCGGCGACATCGACCGCGGGGAGAAGGGTGAGCGAGGGGGACTGCGCGAAGTCGTTCATGGGTTCCTAAGCTCGGAATTTCAGATCCGTGGTCCGGCACACCCGTCTCGGACGCACGAGAACTGAGGGTACCGCGACCGAGGTCGGCCTCCAAATGCGGAGAAATGCGCGCGAAATGCAGGAGCTAGGCTGAGGGATCATGTCCGGACAGCACGAAGACGCCACGCCCTCCGCGACCCCGCCCGCGGGCGGGGATCAGCCGCCGCTCGTCGAGTCCGTCCCGCTGTTCCCGGCCGATGTCCCCCCGGTGCCGCCGCTGCCGACGACCGCCGCGGCGCCGCAGCCGCCGTATCGACGGACACGGGCCGCCGCCCGCGAGGTGCGCCTGGCGGAGGACCGCGACGATCAGTTCCCCGAGGACACCGTGCCGAGGCCTGCCGCGCCGGCGCCCGCATCACCTCCTCTGGTCACGTCGACGCCCACGCCTCCTGCGCCGGCCGCACCCCCGGTCGTCCCCTCCACGCCTGCCGCACCTCCGGTCGTCACGTCGGCGCCCGCCGCACCGGCACCCGCCGCACCTCCCGCCGCCTCGCCGGCACCGGCCGCGCCGTCCTTCGCGGTGCCTCCTGCCGCGCCCCATCCCGTCTTCGCGCCGGCACCCGGTGCGGCGCCCGTCGTCGAACCGGTGTCCCGCCGTGAGCTGCGCGAGCGGAACTCGTTCCTCCAGACGGAGCGCCCGGAAGAGCCGGCGCGCGAAGGAGCCCGCGGCGTTCTGAGCCGGCTCGGGTTCCGCGTGCGCCCTTCGGCCGAGGAGCAGTCGGCGCGCGACGACGAACTCGCGGTGAGCCAGCACTGGCCCGGCCCGCGCACCATCGCCGTCGTGAACGGCAAGGGCGGCGCAGGCAAGACACCGACGACGATCCTGCTCTCCGCGGTGTTCGCGCGGTATGGCGGCGCCGGCGTCCTGGCCTGGGACAACAATCAGACGCGCGGCACACTGGGCTGGCGCACCGACACCGGACCGCACGACCGCACGCTGCTCGAGCTCCTCCCCGAAGCCGGAAGACTGCTCGGCACCGGCGCCCAATCTGCCGACCTCGCGCATTTCATGCACCACCAGCCTCGGGAGAAGTACGACGTGCTGCGCTCGAAGCCCATCCGGCTCGCGCACGAGAACCGGCTGCGTCCGGACGACGTCGACGCCATCCATGCCGTGGCGGCGAAGTTCTACCGGCTGATCATCATCGACTCGGGCAACGACGAATCCGATCCCATGTGGCTCCGCATGATCGACCACGCGGATCAGCTGGTGGTCGCCACGACCACGCGCGCCGATCACGCCGAGGCCGGCGCACTGCTCCTCGAGGCGCTCGAGGATCGCGACGAGCGTTCAGCGCGGCTCGCTCGGGAGTCGGTCGTCGTGGTCTCCCAGGCCGACCCCAAGGCGACCGCGGCCGACATCGAGCACGTCGTGAGCGGCTATCGGGCGCTGGCCCGCGACGTCGTCAGCATCCCGTTCGACCACGAGATGGTCGATGGGCACCTGCGCTACGGCGCACTCGCGAAGCGTACCCAGCGCGCCTGGCTGGCCGCCGGAGCATCGGTCGCCCGAGGCTTCTGACCCGTCGCCGTCAGAGGCTTTCGACCCAGTTCCGCAGCAGCTGGATGCCGGCTTCGCCCGACTTCTCGGGGTGGAACTGCGTCGCCGACAGTGGACCGTTCTCCACGGCGGCGAGGAACGGGTCGCCGTACGTCGACCACGTGAGCACGGGCTGAGGGAACGGCGGGATGACGTCGAGTTCCCAGGACTGCGCGGCGTACGAGTGCACGAAGTAGAAGCGCTCCTGCTCGATTCCGCGGAACAGGATGCTGTCGGCACCGGGTTCGACCGTGTTCCAGCCCATGTGCGGCAGCACCGGGGCGTTGAGCTCGGTGACCGCACCGGGCCACTCGCCGAGTCCTTCGGTGTCGTGGCCGCGCTCGACGCCGTGCGTGAACAGCACCTGCATGCCGACGCAGATGCCGAGCACCGGTCGGCCACCGGCGAGGCGACGGTCGATGATCTCGTCTCCCCCATGCGCGTGCAGCGCGTCGCGCACGGCCTGGAACGCCCCGACGCCTGGAACCAGGAGCCCGTCGGCCTCGAGCGACTCCTTGCGATCGCGTGTGAGGACGGCATCCGCGCCCGCGGCGACGAGGGCTTTGACGGCCGAGTGGACGTTGCCCGACTCGTAGTCGAAGACGGCGACCCTGGGCGCTCGGCTCACAGTGCGCCCTTGGTCGAGGGCACGCCGTCGACCAGCGGATCGAGGGCCTTGGCCTGCCGGAACGCGCGGGCGAAGGCCTTGAACTCCGCCTCGGCAATGTGGTGGGGGTCGCGACCTCCGAGCACGCGGACGTGCACCGTCAGGGCGGCGTTGAAGGCGATCGCCTCGAACACGTGGCGCACGAGCGATCCCGTGAAGTGCCCGCCGATGAGGTGGTGCTCGAACCCTGCCGGCTCCCCCTCGTGCACGAGGTACGGGCGTCCGGAGATGTCGACGACGGCCTGCGCGAGAGCCTCATCGAGCGGGACCAGCGCATCGCCGTAGCGGGAGATGCCGGACTTGTCGCCAAGTGCCTGCAGGATCGCCTGGCCGAGCACGATGGAGACGTCTTCGACGGTGTGGTGCGCGTCGATGTTCGTGTCGCCCGATGCGCGGACCGTGAGGTCGGTCAGCGAGTGCTTCGCGAAGGCGGTGAGCATGTGGTCGAAGAACGGCACGGAGGTGTCGATGCGCGATGCACCGGTGCCGTCGAGGTTCAGTTCGAGCTCGACGGTGGACTCCGACGTGCTGCGCACACGGCTCGCGGTGCGCGGGTTCTGGGCGAGAGTGCTCATGAAGCCGATCCTATCGAGGCGAGGGCGTCGAGGAATGCGGTCGTCTCGGCCTCGGTGCCGGCAGTCACGCGGAGGTGGCCGGGGATCCCGACGTCGCGGATGAGCACGCCTCGATCGTAGAGCTGCTGCCACGTCGCACGAGGGTCGGCGACGCCGCCGAAGAGCACGAAGTTCGACCAGGACTCGTGAGGCGTGTAACCCAGAGCCTCGAGCGTCACCGAGATGCGGTCGCGCTGCTCGATGATCTCCTCGACCATGCCGAGCATGACGTCGGAGTTGCGCAGTGCCGCGACCGCGGCCGCCTGGGTGAGGGCGCTGAGGTGATACGGCAGCCGCACGAGGCGCAGCGCGTCGATGAAGGCCGGATCCGCTGCGAGGTACCCCACGCGGGCGCCGGCGAACGCGAACGCCTTGCTCATCGTGCGCGAGACGGCGAGGCGCGGACGGCCCTCGAGCAGGGTGAGAGCGGATGCCGCGTCGCGCGGCGCGAACTCCTGATAGGCCTCGTCGACGACGACGATGCCGCGTGCCTCTTCGTACACCGCTTCGATCACGTCGAGTCCGAGCGGAGTGCCCGTCGGGTTGTTCGGCGAGCACAGCAGAATCACGTCGGGGTCCACCGCACGGACCTGCTCCGCCGCCTCGTCGGGCGTGATCGTGTAGTCGGGCTGGCGCGTGCCGGCGATCCAGCGCGCACCCGTGCCCTGTGAGATGAGCGGGTACATGGAGTACGTCGGGGCGAAGCTGAACGCCGTGCGTCCGGGGCCGCCGAAGGCCTGGAGGATGTGCTGGAGAACCTCGTTGGAGCCGTTGCCCGCCCAGATCTGATCCGGGGTGAGACCGTGGCCGAGGTAATCCGCGAATCCCTCTCGCAGTGTCGTGAACTCGCGATCCGGATACCGGTTCACATCGCGGAGCGCGACGGCGATGTCGTCGAGGATGTCGCTCGCGACGGCGTCGGGAACCGGATGCGTATTCTCGTTGACGTTCAGCGCGATCGGGAGTGGTGCCTGCGGCGCACCGTACGGGGTGAGCCCGCGCAGATCATCACGGAGCGGGAGGGCGTCGAGTGAGGAAGTCACCCTTCCATGCTAGGCCGCGTGCCCACCGCGTGACGTCAGTCCGCGTACTGCGCCGGGATCGCGAGCTCCTGGCCGATCTGCAGTGCTCCACCGCGCAGCATGTTGAGCCGGCTGATCTCGCCGATCACATCGCGCGGGTCGGCGGTCGGGGCGACCGTGTTCGCGATCGACCAGAGCGTATCGCCCGGGAGGACCGTCACCGTCTGGAAGTCGGCCGTGCCGAAGCTGCCTGCGGTGTCGTCGCTCGCGGCGATGGCGCTACCACCACTGATCGCTGCGACCGCGATGCCGATCGCGAGCGGAACCGCGGCGACGGCCAGCAGGACGCCACGGCCACGAGCGGTCAGTCGCAACCGCGACCGCGTCGCCGGACGTGCCGGGATGACCGCTGCGGTGCTGATGCTGATGCTGCTCATGTCGGGCTCCTTACCCTGTCCCCGTCGGCTGGGCCGGCGGTGAAGTTGGCGTAGCGTTCGCATTCGCGTCTCGGCCGGGAGCCGTGAATGCGAAGCTACGTTCCGAAGATATCTTCGAGTTCGAACATCTGTCAACTGTTCTTCGAAATCGGATCCCCGAATCTTCCGACACGCTCGAACAGATCTTCCAGATCAGCCCGATACTCGGATACGGTTTCGATAAGAACACCCCACCACGGGCCTCCGACATTCGAAGAGGAACGTCGGATCGCGTACTGAAGGAGCATCATGAGCGAGAACTCAGCCCCGGAGCAGGAGGCTCCTCGGACGCGCCGTCGGAAGAGCCTCAGCCCGAAGCAGATGGCGATCCTCGAGGTCATCCAGACCTCCATCGCCCACCACGGCTACCCGCCGAGCATGCGCGAGATCGGCGACGCGGTCGGGCTCAAGTCGCTCTCGAGCGTGACCCACCAGCTCGGTCAGCTCGAGCTGAGCGGCTACCTGCGCCGCGACCCCGGCAAGACCCGCGCGATGGAGGTGCTGATCGACCTTCCCGGCACGAGCGGCGAGAACCCGGCAGACGTGGCCACGCCCGTCGGTGACGCCGCACTCGTCCCCCTCGTCGGCCGGATCGCGGCGGGCGTACCCATCACCGCGGAGCAGCAGGTCGAGGAGATCTTCCCTCTCCCCCGCCAGCTCGTGGGCAAGGGCGACCTCTTCATGCTCAAGGTCTCCGGCGAGTCGATGATCGATGCGGCGATCTGCGACGGCGACTGGGTCGTCATCCGCGCGCAGAACAGCGCGGAGAACGGCGAGATCGTCGCCGCCATGCTCGACGACGAGGCGACGGTGAAGACCTTCCGCCGCCGCGACGGGCACACCTGGCTGCTCCCCCGCAACTCCGCGTTCGAGCCCATCCTCGGCGACGAGGCCACCGTGCTCGGCAAGGTCGTGGCGGTGCTCCGCGCGGTCTGACCGGCATGGCCGACCGGCATCCGTCGATCACGACCACGAAAGCCGCCCTCCTGGACGTTCAGAAGGGCGGCTTTCGCTTTCACAGCGTGCCCGGACATGCACAGCTCACGCGCCGCAGCGCATGCCGCCTAGGCTCGAAACATGTCGTCACCGTACGGTTCCTGGCCTTCCCCCTTCTCCGCCGCATCCGTCGCGGCATCCGCTCCTCGCATCGACGGCGCACGGTTCGTCGGCTCGGAGATCTGGTGGGGCGAGTCGGTCCCTGCCGAGGGAGGGCGCGTGACCGTCCGCAGCTCGAGCGGCGCGGTGATCCTCCCCGCGCCGTGGAGTGCGCGGTCGCGCGTGCACGAGTACGGGGGCGGTGCCTGGACGGCGGATGCCGATGGCACGCTGTACTTCGTCGACGCGGGCGACCAGCGCGTGTACCGGCTCGTGCCCGGTGCAGCGCCGATGCCGCTCACCGCCGCGGGGCCATCGCACGGTGGGCTCAGCCTGCAGCAGGGGCGCCTTCTCGCCGTGCGGGAGGACCTTCGGGGAGATCCGCAGATCCGCGGGATCGTGGAGATCCCGACGGACGGGTCTGCGGCGGACGATCCGACGGCGATCGGCGTCCTGGTGCAGGGCAGTGCGTTCTTCGTGCATCCCGCTCTCTCCCCCGATGGGGCACGGATCGCGTGGGTCGAGTGGAGCGGGGTGCGGATGCCGTGGGAGAGTGCACTCCTGTCGGTCACGACGATCGAGAACCAGTCGTTCGCATCGGTCTCGACCACCGCCGCCCTCCAGCCCGAATGGCTCAGCGACACCGAGCTGCTCTACGCCGACGACCCGACCGGCCGCTGGCAGTTGCAGCGTCTGTCCCTGGACCCGCTGGCGCGTGTGAACACTCCGGAGGCGATCACTTCGAGCGACGCCGACACCGGCTACGGCCTCTGGGTGCTCGGCAACCGCTGGTACCAGCCCCTCGACGACGGCCGCATCGTCGCCGTGCGTACGAACGGCCGCGATGAGGTCGTCGAGATCGCCGCTGACGGCACCACCCGCACACTCGATGTCCCCTGCGACGGCCATGTGAGCGTCGACGACGTGTCCGGCTCGCGCGTGCTGCTCTCCGGCAACAGCTCGACGACGACGCCCGGCGTCTGGTGCGTCGACCTGGACTCCGGCGAGACGGTCGCCGTGACGGGCGGAGAACCGGTCGACACGGCCTGGATGCCGCCGGCCGCACCGATCCTCGTGGAGGGAGCCCATGGCCCGGTGCACGCGTTCGCATACGCGCCGGCCAACCCCGAGGCCGCGGCGCCGGCGGGAGAGCTGCCTCCGTACGTGGTCTTCGTGCACGGGGGTCCGACGGCGCACGTCACCGGCGCCGCGTCCGCCGCGATCGCCTTCTACACGAGCCGCGGCATCGGCGTGCTCGACGTCAACTACGGAGGCTCCACCGGCTACGGTCGCGCCTACCGCGACCGCCTGCACGGGCAGTGGGGCGTCGTCGACGTCGACGACGTGATCGCCGCCGCGCGGGGCCTCGCGGACGCGGGTCTCGCCGATCCCTCGCGCATCGCGATCCGCGGAAGCTCGGCAGGGGGCTGGACCGTCCTCTCGGCGCTGGTGCGCGGAGGCACGTTCGCCGCCGGGATCAGCCGCTACGGCGTCGCGGACCTCCGGATGCTCGCGGAGCACTCGCACGGCTTCGAGGAGCACTACATCACCGGACTCGTCGGCCCGCTTCCGGAGGCCGAAGCTCTCTACATCGAGCGTTCACCCCTCACGCACGCGGAACGCATCGACGTTCCCGTGATGCTGATGCAGGGCGGAGACGACCGCGTGGTGCCGCCCGCGCAGTCGGAGGCGATCCGCGACGCACTCGCCGCCAACGGCATCGATCACGAATACGTCGTCTATCCCGGCGAAGGGCACGGGTTCCGCAGCGGGACGACCATCGTGAACGCGCTGGAACGCGAACTGGCGTTCCTTGGGCGGGTGTTCGCCTTCACCCCGAGCCTCTGAAGCGCGGGGCCGTCTGAGGCGCTCGACTACTCGCCGACGCGGTTGCGCAGACGCATGGCCCGGTCGGCCTCGCGCGTGTCCTGACGCTCGCGCAGGGTCTGCCGCTTGTCGAACTCGCGCTTGCCCTTGGCGAGAGCGATCTCGACCTTGGCGCGACCGTCGGAGAAGTAGAGCTTCAGCGGGATCAGCGTGTAGCCGCCGGCCGAGACGGCGTGGGCGATCTTCTCGATCTCCGCGCGATGCAGCAGCAGCTTGCGGATGCGCTTCGCGGAGTGGTTGGTCCAGTGCCCCTGCGAGTACTCCGGGATGTGCACGGAGTCGAGGAACACCTCGTTGCCCTTCACGAACGCGTAGCCGTCACTGAGGTTGGCGCGCCCCTGGCGCAGCGACTTGACCTCGGTGCCGGTGAGCACCATTCCCGCCTCGTACGACTTCTCGATGTTGTAGTCGTGACGTGCGCGACGATTGGTCGCGACGACCTTCTCCCCGCGTTCCCTGGGCATGATGCTCCTGCTCTCTGTTGTGGCCAGCCCACCAGCCTACATCAGGTGCAGGAGGCGTCAGGTGCGCAGCCAGCGACGGATCGCGAAGCCGGCCGAGAGCGCGGCGAGGATCACGCCGATGCCGATCAGGACGGGCACCACCAGCGCGGCGTCCCCCATCGTGATCCACGTCGTGATGAAGGGCACGCGCCCGCGCAGATACCCGTTCACGCCGAAGTGCACGCCGGCCACCACCGCCGCACTGGCGAGTGCGGAACCGAGGAAGGCGGCGAACACGCCCTCAAGCACGAACGGCGTCTGGATGAAGCGGTTCGAGGCGCCGACGAGGCGCATGATGCCGATCTCCTTCCGCCGCGCATACGCCGACAATCGGATCGTCGTGCCGATCAGCAGCGTCGCCGCGATGAGCATCAGCACAGCGATGCCGACCGCGATGTAGGTCGCGACGGTCAGCGCGGAGAAGAGCGGTTCGAGGTACTGGAGCTGGTCCTGCACCTGCTCGACTCCCGCCTGGCCGCTGAAGGCTTCGGCGAGCACCTGCGACTGGCCGGGGTCCTTCATCGTGACGAAGAACACCTCGAACGCCTGGTCGGGCGTCAGCACGCTCGCCTGATCAGCGCCGAGCTGGTCGACGAGCTTCTGGTACGTCTCTTCCCTGGTGTCGAAGGTCATCGAGCTGATCAGCGGAGCGAGGGCCTCGCCTTCCAGCTGCGCGCGGACGGCCTCGACCTGCTCTTCGCTGGCCGTGCCGTCGATGCACGTGTCCGCTTCGGAGACCGCCGAGCACATGTACACCGCGACCTGGGCGCGCTCCGCCCAGTAGCCGCGCATGACGCCGATCTGCGACTGCATCAGGATCGCCGCGCCGACGAAGGTCAGCGACACGAACGTGACGAGCACGACGGAGATCACCATGGAGATGTTGCGCCGCAGGCCGCCCAGGGCCTCGGTGAGGATCAGACCGATTCTCATGAGGTCGGGCCCACTTCCTCGGCATCGTCGTCGGACAGGCCGAGGCGATCGGCGACGCCGAGCTCTGCGACGTCGACCTGCGGGAGGACGATCGGGTGCGTGCGCGGACCGACGGGGGCCGGCGTCTGCTCCTCGACCGGTGCGCGTCGCGCCTCGTCCGAGGGGACGGGGGCCACGGCATCCGCCTTCTGCGCTCCGGGTTCCGTCGGCCGGGTGAAGGCGGGTGCGGTCTGCGCGACGGGGGCCGGAGCGGATGCCGCGGCCTTGCGCTGCGCGTCGAGCTCCTCGGCGAGAGCGGCGCGGACCACGGAGAGGTCGGCGGTCTGCCGCTGCACCTCCTGCACGGCCGTCAGAGCGGCGGCCGCCGCGGCGCCGCGCACCTCCTCCGGCACGAGCCGCGGGATGTTCGAGGTGTCGCCGTAACCGCCGTGCACCTCGTCGCGCACCATCTCGCCGTCGCTGAGCTCGATCACGCGACGCTGCATCGCGTCGACGAAGCCGGCCTCGTGCGTGGCCATCAGCACGGTGGTGCCGCCGGCGTTGATGCGGGCGAGCAGCTGCATGATGTCGACCGAGGTCCCCGGGTCGAGGTTTCCGGTGGGCTCATCGGCGAGCAGCACCTGCGGCCGGTTGACGAGAGCACGGGCGATCGCGACGCGCTGCTGCTCACCGCCGGACAGCTCATGCGGCATCCGCTTCTGCTTGCCGTCGAGCCCGACGAGGGCGAGCGCCTCGGGAACCGCCTGCTGGATGAAGCCGCGCGAAGAACCGGTCACCTGCAGCGTGAACGCCACGTTCTGGTACACCGTCTTCGACGGGAGGAGCCGGAAGTCCTGGAACACCGAGCCGATGTGACGCCGGAAGTAGGGCACCTTCCCGTTGGCAAGGGAACGCAGATCGCGCCCGAGCACGGCGACGCGGCCCGATGTGGGCACGTCCTCGCGCAGGATCAACCTCAGACAGGAGGACTTGCCGGAACCCGAGGCGCCGACGAGGAAGACGAACTCCCCGCGCTGCACTTCGAAGTCGACACCGGACAGCGCGGGCTTCGACGTCCCGCGGTAGTGTTTCGTGACGTTCTCGAACCGAATCATGGCGCTACGAGCCTAAGCGCCGCCTCTCGGCATGCCGCGAGCGACACCCCGCGCGGCGGACGCTGCCATCCGGAAACGTCCGCACGATGTCGGCCTGATCGACGTCGTCCTCCACTGCTATACATGGAGTGGCGATACACGCGATTCCGCGCGCCGAGGACTTCGAGGGGGACACCATGACGACACCTGCCGGTTGGTACGACGACGGATCCGGACGCCAGCGCTGGTGGGACGGCCAGCAGTGGACGGAGCACTTCGCTCCCGAGGCTCCTGCTGCTCCCGAGGCTGCCGCTCCCGAGGTTCCGGCCGAGCCCGAAGCGCCCGCCGTCGACGATGCGCCCACCGTCGATGAGACCCCCGCCGCCGACGTCCCCGCCGCCGAGACCGCGGCGACGCCCGACCACGCAGCCGTCACGTCTGCGCCGGAGGCCGTCGAGGAGGCAGTCGTCGCGCCCGAGCCCCCGCAGGCCTGGTCGCCTGCTCCTGCCGATGATGCGTCGCAGACCGCGGCCTTCGCCGCCCCCGGCGCCACCGCCCCCACGACTCCGCTGGGAGGCGCCCCGTACCCCGGTTCGACCGCGGCGGTCCCGCCGGTCCCTCCGATCTCGCAGAGCGGAGCACCGGCCTATCCCGGATCCGCGGCTCCGGCCTATCCTGCTGCTCCCGGCGCCTACCCGGCCAGCGGGGGCGCCTACCCTTCCGCCGGGGCGTATGCCGCCGGCGGATACCCGGCGTCTGCGCCGTATGCGGCGCCTGCTCCGACCGGCCCGAAGAAGATGTCGGTCCTCGGACTCGTCGGGCTCGGGCTCGCGGCTCTCGGCCTGATCCTCGCCTTCATCCCGTTCACGCTGCCGTTCGCATGGATCCTCCTCGCCGCGGGCTTCATCGTGTCGCTCATCTCCCTCTTCCTCAAGGGCAAGAAGTGGCCGGGCATCACCGGTCTCGGAGTCTCCATCGTCGGCGCGATCGTCGCCTTCATCATGGGCTTCGTCTTCCTCTTCGCACTCGCGAACGAGATCGAGGACGCGATCCCGGACCCGATCCCCACCTCCGACACGGGCACCGATGAGGGCACCGACGAGAGCGCGCCGCCCGCAGATGTCGCCGAAGGCCGCATGGGCGAGCCCGTGACCGTGCAGCAGATGTCCGGCACCGGCGAGGTGACGGTGAACTCCGCGACCTGGAGCCCGACGAACGACTCCGGCTTCGACCCGAGCAACGGCGGCTACCTGCTCGTCGATCTGACATGGAAGACGCTCGACGGCACGACCTACGTCAACCCGCTCTACTTCTCCATCGAGACGGCCGAGGGTGCCCCGGGCGACTACGACATCTTCGGCGATGCGACTCTGGAGTCCAGCGAGCTTCCCGCCGGACAGACGACGCAGGGAACGGTCTCGTTCGACGTCGCCCAGAGCGGGTCGTACGTCATCATCATCACCGACGAACTCCTGCAGGAGGTCGCACGGGTGACGGTGGAGCCCTCGGCCGGCTGATCGCCGACCGCCGAAAAGACAACAGGAAAGATCGATGACGACACCTGCGGGCTGGTACGACGACGGTTCCGGAATCCTGCGGTGGTGGGACGGGCAGCAGTGGACGGCTCACGTGCGCACCGCGCAGGTCGCACCGGAGGCGCCGCCCGCAGCTGTCGCACCCGAGGCGCCCGCCACAGCTGTCGCACCGGAGGCGGTGGCGTCGAGCGCCGCCGCCGAGCCTGAGCCGTTCGTGCCGCCGTACGCCGTGCAGGCGCAGGTCGGGTATCCGGGTGCGGCATCCGCTCCGGCATACCCCGCGGCGGCGGTGACGGGATACCCCGGCGCCGCCCCGTCGCCGGCACCGGCACCGGCACCGGCACCGGCACCGGCACGCAGGATCTCCGTGCTCGGAATCATCGGCCTCGCCGTCGCGGTGCTCGGCGTCGTTCTCGCGTGCGTGCCGCCGATCGCGACCGTCGGCTGGATCGTGCTCGGACTCGGGTTCCTGACCTCTCTCGTCTCGCTCTTCCTCCGAGGGGCGAAGTGGCCGGGGATCACGGGCATGGGCGTGACCGTCTTCGGCACGGTCCTTGCGCTCGGAGTGTCCCTCCTCGCGCTCGGAATCGATTCGACCGTGGGGGCGGATCCCGTCCCGGTCGCCACGCCCAGCGAGCGTCCGCCGGCCGATGACTCGACGGAGGGGACGACCGATCCCTCCGAGATCGAGGGCGCCGAGATGGTGCCCTTCGCGGAGCTCGCGGTCGGCGACTGCATGCCCCTCGTCGAGTACGACCCGGACGAGGAGATCTTCGAGCTGCCGGTCGTCCCCTGCGATCAGCCGCACACCGACGAGGTCTTCTTCATCCACCAGGTTCCTGACGGCGACTTCCCCGGCGACGATGCCCTCTACGACCTGGCGTGGGACGCGTGCCTCGCGGAGTTCGAGGGCTTCGTCGGTCTCTCGTACGAGCAGTCCGAACTGGACTTCTATCCGTACACCCCGACCAAGAGCTCGTGGATGCGGTGGCGCGACCGCACCGTCCACTGCATCATCTTCAGCTACGACGACGTGACGACCTCGCTCAAGGGCGCGGCCCGCTGAGCTGATCGTCGGTCCACGAGAAAGGCCCCGGATTCCTCCGGGGCCTTTCTCGTGCTCTCAGTCCTCGATCTTGCGCTTGCGCCAGCGGATGCCGGCGGAGATGAAGTCGTCGAGGTCGCCGTCGAACACGGCGGCCGGGTTTCCGGACTCCTGCCCGGTGCGGAGGTCCTTGACGAGCTGCTGGCCGTAGAGGAAGTACGAGCGCATCTGGTCGCCCCAGCTCGCGGTGATGTTGCCCGCGAGCTCCTTCTTCTTCGCCGCTTCCTGTTCCTTCTGCAGCAGCAGGAGGCGGGTCTGCAGCACGCGCATGGCAGCCGCGCGGTTCTGGATCTGCGACTTCTCGTTCTGCATCGACACGACGATGCCGGTCGGGAGGTGCGTGAGGCGCACGGCGGAGTCTGTCGTGTTGACCGACTGTCCACCGGGGCCGGACGAGCGGAAGACGTCCACGCGGATGTCGTTCTCGGGGATCTCGACCTCGGTCGCCTCTTCCATCAGAGGAATGACCTCGACGGCGGCGAACGACGTCTGGCGCTTGTCGGCTGATCCGAAGGGGCTGATGCGGGCGAGACGGTGTGTGCCGGCCTCGACCGACACCGTGCCGAACGCGTAGGGCGCATCGATCTCGAAGGTCGCGGACTTGATGCCCGCACCCTCCGCGTAGGACGTGTCCATGACCTTCACGGGATACTTGTGGCGCTCGGCCCAGCGCAGGTACATGCGCATGAGCATCTCGGCGAAGTCGGTGGCGTCGTCGCCGCCGGCTCCCGAGCGGATCGTGATGATGGCGGAGCGCTCGTCGTATTCGCCGTCGAGGAGCGTCTGCACCTCGAGCTGGTTGATGACGTCGGTGAGCGCGGCGAGCTCGGTGCGGGCCTCCAGCGCGGATTCCTCGTCACCCATCTCGTTGGCGAGCCCGATGAGCACCTCGAGGTCGTCGAGCCGCGAGGCGATGCCGGTGATCCGGGCGAGCTCGGACTGGCGGTGGCTGAGGGCGCTGGTCACCTTCTGCGCGCGCTCGGTGTCGTCCCAGAGGTCGGGGGCGCCGGCTTCCTCGCTGAGCCTCGCGATCTCGTCGCGGAGGTGGGAGACATCGACGACCTCGCTGATGTCGCCGAAGGTGTGCCTGAGCGCCTGGATTTCGGCGGAGAGATCTAGTTCGAGCATGACACCTCAGCCTAACGTGCCACCTGCTCGCGCGGGGACGCCACGTCTCGCGGCATCCGCGGACGGGGGTAGCGTGAGTGCGTGAGCAGTGCATCGACCGTCCTTCGACAGTTCGGGCCGATGGTGTACCTGCCGACGATCCTCTTCGCGGTGGGCGAGGGCGCGGTCATCCCGCTCATCCCGGTGATCGCCGCATCGATGGGAGCGGATGTCGCGTTCGCGGCGCTCGTCGCGTCCGCCCTCGTGATCGGACAGCTGTGCGGCAATCTCCCCGCCGGATGGGCCGTAGGGCGCATCGGCGAGAGGTTCACGATGGTGATCGCCGGGGTGATCGCGATCCTCGCCGCGGTCGGCATGGTGCTCGCCCCGTCGCTCGGCGTGCTCACGGCATCCGTCTTCCTCCTCGGGATGTGCGCTGCCGCGTTCGGTCTCGCGCGGCACGCGTTCATGACCACGCGCGTGCCCGTGGCGTTCCGAGCGCGTTCGCTGTCGCTGCTGGGCGGGAGCTTCCGTCTGGGCATCTTCATCGGCCCGTTCATCGCCGCAGGCCTCCTGCAGCTCTTCGGCAACGAGCAGGCCGCGATCTGGTTCTTCCTGGGCTGCCTGGTCGCCATGGTGCTGCTCGTGCTGTTCGGACCCGATCCCGAGAAGACGATCCCGGCGATCACGCAGGTGCGGTACGCCGAGGACTCCGGCGAGCCGGTCAGCGGATCGATCCCGACGATCGAGCGCGCGGGCATCTTCCAGACGATGTGGCGGCAGCGGGCTGTGCTCGGCCGCCTCGGACTGGCGGCTGCCTCGCTGTCGGCGGTGCGGTCGGCACGGCAGGTCGTACTTCCTCTGTGGGGCCTGTCGCTCGGGCTGGACGCCACGACCATCGCGATCGTGGTCGGCGTCTCCGGCGCGATCGACTTCGCCCTCTTCTACGCGAGCGGCCAGGTGATGGACCGCTTCGGCCGCCTGTGGGCGGCGATGCCGGCGATGGTGCTGATGGGTGCGGGGTTCCTCGCGATGTCGTTCACGCACGACCTCGACGCGTCGGTGCTCTGGTTCGGCCTGTTCGCGGGCGTGCTCGGCGTGGGGAACGGACTGTCGAGCGGCATCCTGTTGACTCTCGGCGCCGACGTCGCGCCGAAGCGCGAGCCCGCGGCGTTCCTCGGCTCCTGGAGGACTCTGACGGATGCCGGCGGAGCGATCGCTCCGCTGCTGGTCGCCGCGATCACCGCGGTGTCGGCTCTGCCGTTCGCCGCCGCAGCCATGGGCGTCATCAGTCTTCTCGGTGCTGCCGGATTCCTGCGCTGGATCCCGAGGTTCGTGCCGCGCGCGCGACCGGAGACGGAGAACGAATGAGCCGGATGCTGTCCGCAGACGTGCATCGGCTGGTCGCCGAGTTCCTGCCGAGGTCGGAGCGGGATCGCGCGGCGCAGGAGGACTTCGCCTCGTTCTTCTCCGACGACGACGGGCCCGTGCGGCGGGAGTCCGGCCCCGACCATGCGACCGCCTCGTGCGTCGTGTTCGACGAGACGCTCACGCAGACCCTGCTCGTCTTCCACGGCAAGGGTCGGTTCTGGGTGCAGCCGGGAGGGCACGCGGAAGACGGTGACGCGTCGATCGTGGACGCCGCGCTGCGCGAGTTGCGCGAGGAGACGGGCATCGAGACGGCCGTGCCGACCTCTCCCCTGGCCTACGACCTGGATCACCACGGGCTCTCATCCTCGTTCGGACGCTGCGCCTCCCATCTCGACATCGGGATCGCGGTGATCGTCGACCCCCAGCTCGCGCTGACCGTGAGCGACGAGTCCGAGGATGTGCGCTGGTGGCCTGTCGACGCACTACCCGCCGAGGTGCCGGCGCAGCTCGAGCCGCGGCTGGCGGGACTGCTCGAACGGTTGCGATCGCAGCGCTAGTCCGCGCGGTGGAACGTGGCGTGAGCGCCCCCGACGTCGAGGACGCGCAACTCATCGCGGTCGAGCAGTTCGAACGACGTGATGCCGGCGCGATCCAGAGCGAAGACGTCGGGGCAACCGCCAATGCCGGGGATGCTCAGGGATGTCGCCTCGACATCGTTGCCCTCGACAGTCCATGTTCCGGAGACCACGCACAGACCGCCCATGGCGAAGGTGCCGTCCGCCTGGATTCTCAGCCGTGCTTCGTCGGTCACCTCCGACTCCCATTCACCCATCACGTCGTCCGGGCTCAGCGTGATCTCGGGCGTCGGAGCGGGTTCGGGTTCCGGCGACGTGCAGGCGACCAGCGCGAGCGCCAGCAAAAGGCACGACGTGGAGGATACGAGGGCGAGGACGCGGGGAGCCATATCTCATCTTGTGCCGATGGAGCCGTGACCGGAAGACTCACTCGAGCGCCGTACGGCTCGTCGCAGTCGATTCCAGCGCCACTCCGTCCGGCACGAAGGGCGACAGGAGCGGCGGATGCCACGTCGTCGTCACCGTGACGCGAGCCGAGACACCATCGGGTGTGCCTGCCGCGGCGAGCGCGGCATCTCCGGGGAGCGCGGCCACGAGAGCGGACGCCTGTTCCTGCACCCCGGCATCCGTCAGCTCCGCTCGAACGTCGTCACCGCTCACCTGGAGAGTGAACCCGTCGGCTCCCGCGAGCGCGGCTGAATCGGCGAGCGCGTCCAGCCGCTTCTGGGCGATGTACAGGTCGGTGGCGCACACGCACACGAAGACGACCGTCACCGCCAGGAGCACGTAGCCGAGCGTGAGGAGCAGGACGCTCCCCTCCTCTTCCCCGTGGCGAGCGCGACCGGTGGTCATTCCGCACCCCACAGCCGGGAAACCTTCTGCACAGCCTCTGCCTGTACCGTGACGGAAGCCGCGCGATCCAGGCCGAAGACCGGGGGCACGAGGGGCAGTCGCACCCGAGCGGCGACGGTCACGATGAGCGTGGCCCCGGCTGACGGACAATCGACGCCGGCGGGTGAACACGAGAGCGACACGTCGATCGCTTCCGGGTCGAGGCCGTACTCCTCGATGATCCCCGCGAGTACGGCCTCTCCGTTCTCTGCCGCCGAGGTAGCGTCCGGTGCTATCGCGATCGCGCGGGCTGTGTGGCGCGCGGCCGCTTCCGCACCGAGCGTCTGCTCCTGGATCGTGCCCAGAGCGATCACGAGGTAGACGAGCGGGACGAGCAGGATGACGCCGACGGTGATGAACTCGAGCGCGGCAGACCCTTCGTCATTCGTCGCCCAGGCTCTCCACCGGTGCATGCGCTTCCACCTCCATCGCGTAGGGGACCCCGATGAGACCCACCACCGGGAGCGACGTGCGGATGCGCACATCGATGGTCTCGTGTCCGAGCGCGTCGGAGGTTCCGACGACGACGTCCTCGGCATACGATGCGCCGATCGCTCTGGTGATCACAAACCGCGAGCGCTCCGCGCCCTCTTCCAGGCTCGTGTCGGCAAGCGCGGCGTGATAGGCCCCCTCGACCGCCGCATCGTGCACGACGTTGCGGACGTACACGGCCAACGCGAGCTGCAGCACCGCCAGCGTGAGCACAGTGAGGAGGGTGCCCACCAGCACGAACTCGACCGGGCTCGAACCGCGCTCGTCGTGCAGCACGCGAGGGGCATGCATCTCAGAGACCGGACACCCGCTGGATCGCCTGCTCGAACAGCGCGGTGAGCGCAGGACCCGCGACTGCCCAGATCAGCACGACTAATCCGGCTGTCATCAGCGTGACCAGCACCCAGCCGGGCACGTCTCCGCGCTCGTCCTCCGCGAGGTCACGGGTCCAGCCTCTCGCCTCGCGCCACCAGCGGGTCAGGTGGTCGTGTCGTCGGAGTTCGTGCAAGCGTGTCGTCATGGTCGTCCTTTCGTGGTCGGTCAGCCGATGCCGAGCCGGAGGATGAAGAGTCCCGGGTAGATCGCGAAGAGCACCGACAACGGGAGGATGAGGAACACCAGCGGCAGGAGCATCAGGATCTCCTTGCGCCCCGCCTGCTCGATGAGTGTGCGCTTCGCGTCCTCGCGGGCGTCGCCCGCCTGTGCGTGCAGGACGCCGGCGAGCGGCGCACCGTGCTCGAGCGCGGCGATGACCTGGTCCACGGCGCGCGTGAGCCCAGGGAGCTGCAGGCGGCTCGCCATCTCGCTCAACGCGTCGGCGAGGGGAGAACCCGTTCCCGCCGCGAGAACCACCTGACGCAGCTCTGCGGTTAGCGCCCCCGAGCCGACGGCAGCGACTCGCCGCAGCGCATCGAGGAAGCCCTCTCCGGCCGACAGGCACAGGGCGAGGAACTCGAGGGTCGTGGGCAGCTCGTCCGTGAGCCGAGCGCGGCGGGCCTTCGCTCGCGCGGAGAGCTGCATGTCGTAGCCGACGGCGGCTGTCGCACCGGTGAGGATCGGGATGGCGATGACGGGCACGGACATCCTGCCGGCAAGGGCCAGGGCGATCACGGCGAGGGCTCCTGCACCGATCCCCGCGAGCAGCCAGCCCAGCTGACGGCCGCGGAACGCGACGGGGTCGGTACGTACGCCTGCCTGTGCCAAGCGCTGCCGGAGGATGTCGCCGCCGCCCAGCATCCGCTCGAAGCCCTGCTCAGCGCGCTGCCACAGACTCCGGCCTCCCGCCGGAAGCATCCCCGTGCCGGGAAGCAGCGCACGCGGCATGTCCTCGTCGGCGACGACGTCGCGCACATACGGCGCGATGCGCACGGTGAGCGAAGCGGCCCGCCAGCGGGGAAGCGACGCGAGGATGCACAGCAGTCCCACGGCGAAGGTGCCGCCGATCAGGACCGCGGTCGCGAGAACCGAGGGCGCGCTCATCCGAACCATCTCCGAGGCTCCGGCAGCCTGCCGATCCGGATCATGATCCGGAAGGCGAGGACCGAGACGGCGGCACCGACACAGATCACGATGATGCCCTCCGGCGTGCCGTAGGCCGAGGCACCCTCCGGCCTCATGACCAGGAGGCCGAGCACGACCCACGGTGCGATCGCCCCCAGCACCGCAGCACCACGGATCCAGGACTGACGCGCTTCCACCTCTCCCCGCAGCGCGGCGTCGGCCCGCACCGAGGCCGAGAGCGCCCGCAGCACGGAGATCAACTCGGTGCCACCGACCTGGCGCGCCATGCGCAGCGTCTCCGCGATCCTGTCGCCGATCGGGTCGGCCAGCGACGACTTCAGTCGGTCGAGGCTGGTCTCGAACCGTCCCGTGGCGCGGAGGTCGCGCGCGAACACGATGAACGCAGGACGCAGCATCGCCGGCGAGGATTCGGCCAGGCTCGCCACCGCATCGGGCAGGGAGAGTCCGACGCGGATCGCGGCGATCAGCAGGTCGCAGACATCCGGCCACAGCTGTCGACGCAGGCGGCGCAGCCTCAATCGGCGCCCGCGCAACCACATCACCGGCGCGGCTGCGGCGGCCAGACCGGCGAGGATCGCCAGGGCGGGGATGCCGGTGAGGAGCCACACGGCGGATGCGACGAGCAGGGCTGCCGCGAACATCACGGCGATCAGGATCCGCGGAGCAACGGCATCTGCGCCGGCCTCCTCCAGGAGGCGTGCGAGGCGTCCCTTTTGCACGGCCGGCGTCTCCGGGTCACGCGACGGCCACATCCATGGCGACAGGCACAGCAGGATGCCGGCGGCGAGCAGCGCGCCCATCAGGACGGTCATGACGCGACCCCGCTCCGCTGCACGGCGTCGCGAATCGAAGCACGCGCGGTGTGCGTCTGCGACACCGCGTCGTAGATCGTGCGGGTAACGATCCTTCCCTCGACGACCTCACCGGTCGGAGCGACGATCTCCTGCACGCGCCGCTCGCCGGACGCGTCGCGTGCGCAATGCACGACGAGGTCGACCGCCGCGGCGAGCGCGGGGGCGATGAACGCGCGATCGATGTTGCGTCCGGCGAGCAGTGGGAGGATCGTGAGCTTCTCGAGGGCCTCGGTCGCGGAGTTCGCGTGCACGGTCCCCGCTCCGGGAACGCCCGTGTTGAGCGCGAGGACGAGATCGAGCGCCTCGGCGTCGCGCACCTCGCCGACGACCAGCCGGTCGGGGCGCATGCGCAGTGCCTCTTTCACGAGCCGTCGCAGCGTGATCTCGCCGGTCCCCTCGAGGCTCGCCTGTCTTCCCTGCAGCGCGACGAGATCGGCGCCTTCGACGGCGAGCTCGAAGGTCTCCTCTACCGTGACGATGCGCTGAGAATCCGCGCAGGATGCCAGCAGGGCACCGAGGAGGGTCGTCTTGCCGGCGTGAGTCGCGCCGGACACGATCACGCTCCGCCCGTTCCGCATCGCGTCGCGCAGCAGGGCAGCGATCGCGACCGGCATCGCCCCCTGCGCCGTCAGCGCGTCGAGGGTGCGGTAGCCGGGGAGGAACTTGCGGATGTTCACCGCCCAGGACCCCCGCACGACGTCGGCGATGGCCACGTGCAGACGCGATCCGTCGGGCAGAGAGGCGTCGACGAAGGGCTGGCTGATGTCGACCCGGCGTCCGGTGGGCTGCAGCATCCGCTCCACCAGGTCCCGCACCGTCGCATCGGCGAGCCGCAGTCCCGTGCGCTCCGCCACTCCGCCGCGCGCGACGTGCACGTTGCCGTCGCCGTTCACCCAGATCTCCTCGATGTCGGGATCGTCCAGGAACGGCTGCAGCGGTCCGATCCCACTCACCGCGGCGAGCACGTCGCGCACGCATGCGACCTCGTCGTCGATCAAGGCCTCGCCGCGCGCCAGCGCGTGGTCATCGTGACGTCGCACCTCGGACTGGGCGATGCGCCGAGCCGCATCCGGATCCACCGACGGATCGACCCCTTCGGCCCGCAACCGCGATCGCACGCGTTCGGTGACGAGGGCAGACGGATGACTCACCCCGGCATCATGCCAAGAATCGCGCGGGCGCTTCGGAAGTTATCCACAGAGCGACCGGCGACCCGCATATCGCTCCGCGAAGCGCAAGGGTGCAGACCGCATCGACGCCCGGTGGTGGACTGACCGGAACGTGAGCATCACATCAGTGAAAGGAACCACCATGACCGACTCCTCCCCCGTCCCCGGCCCGCCCGTCCCCTCCGTGCCCGGCGAGCAGCCCACGGGCCCTGGCCCGACCGATCCGGGACAGACCCCTCCCGGGCCCGCCGTGCCCTCCCCGTCGCAGCCGTCACCTGCGTTCCCCGACGAGCCGTCGCCGACGCACCCGAACGAACCGCTGGCCCCGACCCCGCAGGAGCCGCTCGCCCCGCACCCGGAGGAGCCGCTGGCCCCGAACCCCGACGAGCCGCTCATCCCCGGCTCCGGCCCGTTGGCCTGACTCGACGAGGTCGCGGGACGACCGGACCGATCGGCATTAGTCTCGCTGCAAGACGCGTGTGTGGTTGACGCCATGGGAGTGGGCCTGTTGCGGTGAACCGTTCACGGTCGGAGACGAGGTCGACTTCGGCATCCGTTCGCGGGAGTCCGCACTCCTGGTCGACACGCTCGGCACCGAACGGGCATCGTCCGTGGGCGCTCTGGAATCGCACCACGAACACGAGTACGCGGACCGCGTGCGCGGCACGGTCGCCGCGGTGCAGGAGGTGACGCACGAGGTCGTGGAGCGGAAGATCCAGGTCTCGTCGAGGCCGGGACGCGTGCACGAGTCGGTGACGTTCGAGCCCGTTCCCGACACGACGCGACTTCAGACGGTCCCCGGCGTGCGGCTGCCGGTGGACCCGGAGCTCGCGCGGCGCGGTGAGTTCGAAGAGGGCTCGGCCGACCGACCGCGGCGATCCCGGGTCGGCTGGCTCGTCGACGTCGACGAGACGCGCCCCGACGCACGGCCGAACCGGCCCGGAACTGCGGGCTGATCCCCAGAATCTGTGTTTCTCCGATCAGTAGACTGAATGCACCGCGCGGGAGTGGTGAAATTGGCAGACACGCAGGATTTAGGTTCCTGTGCCCTAGGGCGTGTGGGTTCAAGTCCCACCTTCCGCACGACGGCTGCTTCTGCATCCTCACCGTTACACCGCCGACCAATCACGACCGACGGGACTCCCAGTGCTCGAAACCATGCTGCACGCACCCAACGCCCTCATCCCCTGGCTCGACCCCGCGATGATCATCGACAAGGCCGGCGTCTGGGCGCTTCTGGTGGTCTGCTTCATCGTCTTCGCCGAGACCGGTCTGCTGGTGGGCTTCCTGCTGCCCGGCGACACCCTCCTGGTCATCGCAGGTCTGCTCTCGCACCCGGTCGCCGGGTCGGAGCACGGTGTCTTCGGCATCAACGTCTGGGTCGTGGCCCTGCTGATCGGTCTCGCGGCCTTCGTCGGCGGAGAGGTCGGCTACGTGATCGGCCACAAGGGCGGGCCCGCCATCTTCGAGCGCAAGGAATCCGGTCTCTTCAGCAAGAAGAACGTCGAGCGCACCAACGCGTTCTTCGAGCGCTTCGGCGGCATCACCGTGATCCTCGCCCGCTTCGTGCCGATCGTGCGCACGTTCGCGCCGGTCGCTGCCGGTGTCGGTCACATGCCCTGGCGCAAGTACACCCTCTACAACCTCATCGGTGCGATCCTCTGGGGCTTCGGGCTGACGATGTTCGGCTACCTGATCGGATTCATCCCGCCGGTCGCGGTCTTCGTCGAGAACTACATCGACCTGATCCTGCTCGCTGCGGTCGGTGGTACGGCCCTGGTGACGATCTACCACTACTTCTCCGAGCGTCACAAGGCCAAGAAGGCCGCGGCGGCGGGCGGAGACGTCACGACGGATGCCGGAGAGGCCGAAGCACTGAGCCTCGACCCCGAGGTGTTCGATCGGGCTCCCGACCTGGACGGCGACGGCAAGCACTGAGGCCTGCCGGTGCGGTCAGCCGGTCTTCTTCGCCGGCTTCTTCGCCTTCGCCGGCGTCTCGCTCGCGCGCTTCTCCTTGGATCGCGCGACGCTCTCGCGCAGCGCCTCCATGAGGTCGATGACCTCGCCGCACTTGCCCTCGGCCTCCGCTTCGCCGAAGGTGTCGGCGATCTCGAAGCTCTCGCCGGCCTCGATCTTCGCGTCGATGAGGGTGCGCAGCTCCTTCTGGTACTCGTCGACGAAGGCTTCGGGTTCGAAGTCGGCCGAGTAGCTGTCGACCAGGGCGGCCGACATCTCGAGCTCTTTCTTCGAGATCCGCACGTCTTCGTCGAGCGAGGGGAACTCGGCCTCGCGCACCTCGTCGGCCCAGAGCAGCGTCTGCAGCACGAGCACCTTGCCGCGCACACGGAGGGCTGCGAGCCGGGTCTTCTGGCGCAGCGTGAAGCGCACGATCGCGGTGCGGTCGGTCTGCTCGAGCGTCTTGCGCAGCAGGACGTAGGCCTTGGAGGACTTGGAGTCGGGCTCCAGATAGTACGGCTTGTCGAGCGTCAGCAGATCGACCTGATCGGAGGGCACGAACTCGACGACGTCGATCTCGCGGCTCTTCTCCGCCGGCAGCGCGGCGAGATCGTCCTTGGTGAGCACGATCGTCTGCCCCTCCTCGACGTAGGCCTTGTCGATGTCGGCGTAGGCGACCGTCTCACCGCACACCTCGCACGTGCGCTGGTAGCGGATGCGCCCGCCGTCCTTCTCGTGCACCTGATGCAGCGGCACGTCGTGGTCCTCGGTCGCCGAATACACCTTCACCGGCACGTTCACGAGCCCGAACGTCAACGCGCCCTTCCAGATCGTCCTCATTCCCCCAGTGAACACCAGCCACACCCGTCACGGCCAGCCCTTGACGACGGCGGCTGACTACGCTTGCTCCATGGTCGGAGAAGCGCAGGTCGTGCAGGTCGACGGCCGCCGTCTGCGGATCACGAATCTCGACAAAGTCGTCTACCCCGAGACCGGCACCACCAAGGGCGAGGTCATCGCCTACTACTCCGCCATCGCGCCCCTGCTGCTGCCTCTTCTCGACGGCCGCCCGGTCACCCGCAAGCGCTGGGTGGAGGGCGTCGGAACGGCGGATGCTCCGGCCGACGCGTTCTTCACGAAGCAGCTCGAGCCGGGAGCTCCGGAGTGGATCCCGCGGCAGGCGATCCAGCACTCCGACGGCCCGAAGGAGTATCCGCTCGTCGAAGACGTGCCGACCCTGGTGTGGCTCGCGCAGGTCGCCGCGATCGAGCTGCACGTTCCGCAGTGGCGCTTCGCCCCCGATGGCCTCCCCGGACGCCCCGACCGGCTCGTGCTCGACCTCGACCCGGGTCCGGGCGTGGGTCTCGCGCAGTGCGCCGAGGTCGCTCGCATCGCCCGCGGCATCCTCTCCCACATGGGGCTCGACCCGCTGCCCGTCACGAGCGGCAGCAAGGGCATCCACCTGTATGCCGCCCTTCCCGGTGAGCAGACCAGTCACGAGATCTCCGCTGTGGTGAAGGAGCTCGCGCGGCTCATCGAGAACGACCACCCCGACCTCGCCACGAGCGTCATGTCGAAGGCGGTGCGCGGCGGCAAGGTCTTCCTCGACTGGAGCCAGAACAACGGCAAGAAGACGACCATCTCGCCCTACTCACTCCGCGGTCGCGCACAGCCGTGGGTCGCCGCCCCCCGCACCTGGGAGGAGCTCGACGACCCCGACCTGGCACAGCTCGACCTCGACGAGGTGCTCGCCAGGGCCGCAGACGGCATGGACCCGCTGGCGACGTTGCGACCGGAAGACGTGGCATCCTCCGTCCCCGCGGCTGCCGTCGCCGAGGCTCCCGCACCTCCCTCGCACCGCGTCGGCCGCCATCCGCGGATCACCGCGGCACCGGCTTCGGGCACGACCGCCGCCACCGTCGCGCCAATGCTCGCCGAGAACGGCACCCCGGCGCTCGCCCGCGCACTGAGCGACCCGTCCTGGGTCGAAGTCAAGTGGGATGGCATCCGCGCCATGGGCACCTGGACGGACGGACGGATGCTGCTGCACGCGCGCCGCGGCACCGACATCACCGCGCGCTACCCCGAGCTCACCGCGGACGGAGCCCCGTTCCTCCCCGCCTCGGACGCCGTGGTCGACGGCGAGATCGTCGCTTTCGACGCGCACGGGCGCCCGAGCTTCTCGCTGCTGCAGAACCGCATGCACCTGACCCGGCCGCGGGAGATCGAACGGGAGGTGGTGCGCACCCCGATCGTCTACATGCTCTTCGACCTGCTGCGTCTGGACGGGCATGACCTCACGTCGATGCCGCTGCACCAGCGCCGCACCCTGCTGGAGGACCTCGTCGCCGACCTGGATGCGCCCGTCCAGGTGCCTCCGGTCTTCGACGACGTCGATGCCGCCCTCGCGGCGAGTGAGCAGTTCGGGCTCGAGGGCGTCGTCGCGAAGGACCCCGCGTCCCGCTATCGGCCGGGCCTGCGCTCGCCCGCCTGGTTGAAGCTCAAGCACACTCGCATGCAGGAGGCCGTGATCGTCGGCATCCGCCCCGGCAAGGGCGACAGGGAGAGCACGCTCGGCTCGCTGCTGCTCGCGGTGCCCGGCCCTTCGCCTGCCCGTGAGCTGCGCTACGTCGGACGCGTCGGCACGGGCTTCACCGAGCGCATCCTCCGCGATCTGCTCGCCCGCCTCGAACCGCTCCGGGTGCCCTCCGCCCCGCTCGACGGCGTGCCTGCACTCGACGCCTCGGACGCGCTGTGGGTGCGTCCGGAGCTCGTCGGGGAGGTCGAGTTCGCGAACTGGACGCCGGACGGCGTGCTCCGGCACGCGCGCTGGCGAGGCCTGCGGCCCGACAAGACACCGGACGAGATCGTCGTCGAGCCCTGACCGTCAGGCGTGGTGCGGCTCGCAGTCGGACTGCTCGGCCGGCTCGATCTGGAACGTCGAGTGCTCCACGTCGAAATGATCGGCGAGGCAGGCCTGCATCTCCGACAGCAGCTTCGCCGAGCGCCCGTCGGCGAGCAGTGCCGGATCGACGCTGACATGCGCCGAGAAGACGGGCGCGCCGCGAGTGAGCTGCCAGACGTGCACGTCGTGCACACCCGTCACGCCCTCATAGCCGAGCAGGTGCGTGCGGATCTCGCTCACCGCGGTGCCCTTCGGCGCGGATTCGGCCAGCACCGAGAAGACCTCGCGCAGCAGCGCGATCGCCCGAGGGATGATCATCGCTGCGATGAACAGCGAGGCGATGGCATCCGCCGGCATCCATCCCGTTGTCAGGATGATGACCGCCGCGACGATGACCGCCGCCGATCCGATCAGGTCGCCCATCACCTCGAGGTAGGCGCCGCGCACGTTGATGCTCGTGCGCTGCGCGCGGCTCAGAAGCCACATCGAGATCGCGTTGGCGATGAGACCCACGACGGCGACGACGAGCATGAGCCCGCCGGCGACCTCGACCTCGCTCGGATCGATGAGGCGCCCGATGCCCTCGACGGCGACCCAGGCGGCCAGCGCGATGAGGATCACGGCGTTGATCAGCGCGCCGAAGACCTCGGCGCGCTGATAGCCGAACGTGCGACGGTCGTCGGCCGGACGGGCCGCGACGGATGCCGCGATGAGCGCGATCACGAGCGCCGAGGCGTCGGTGAACATGTGGGCCGCGTCAGCCAGCAGGGCGAGGGAACCGGTGAGGATCGCCCCGACGACCTGCACGATCATGACGGTGGCCGTGAGCGACAGCGAGATCGCCAGGAGGCGTCTGCTGCTCGCGGAGCGGATGCCGCCGGCGGCGGGTGCGTGATCGTGCATGCCCCCAGGCTAGACCGGCAGACAGGGCTCAGAGGGCGATTCCGCCTAGTCGGGAAGGGTAACGAGAACCAGTCTCAGCTGTGCGGCCGACTCGGCTCAGAGCTGCGCGAGCAACGGCACCAGCTCGGCGAAGGCACGCGCACGATGCGACTGCGCCTGCTTCTCCTCCGCGGTGAAGTCGCCCACCGTGCGCTCCTCCCCCTCGGGCTGGCCGTCCGGGATGAAGATCGGGTCGTAGCCGAAGCCGCCCCCGCCGGATGCCGCGTGCGCGAGCCGCCCCGGCCAGAGGCCTTCGACGACCTCCTCGCGTCCCTCCGGCGTGACCAGAGCGATCGTCGAGGTGAAGTGCGCCGTGCGATGCGGGTCGGCGACGTCGCGCAGCTGATCCAGGAGGAGCTCCAGATTCGCCGCGGCATCTTTCTTCTGCCCCGCCCAGTAGGCCGAGAACACACCCGGAGAGCCGCCGAGCACATCGACGCAGATCCCCGAGTCATCGGCCAGCGCGGCGAGCCCGGTGTGAGCGGCCGCGGCGCGCGCCTTGATGAGCGCGTTCTCGGCGAACGTCACACCGTCCTCGACGGGCTCGGGGCCGTCGTAGCCGACGATCTCGAGATCCGGACGCGCCTGCGCGACGATCTGCTGGAACTCGGCAACCTTGTGCGGGTTGTGGGTCGCGAGGACGACCTTCATCTCACTCGCCCGCCGCAGCGGCCAGGGCTGTCAGCTGGTGATCCTTCAGATCGGCGCAGCCGGCGAGACCCAGCTCGAGCAGCGCGTCCAGCTCGCGCTTGTCGAAGGGAGCCCCCTCGGCGGTGCCCTGCACCTCGACGAACAGCCCGCGCCCCGTGACGACGACGTTCATGTCGGTCTCGGCTCGGACGTCCTCGACATATGCCAGATCGAGCATCGGCTCTCCGTCGATGATGCCGACCGAGACGGCGGCGACGGAGTCGAGCAGCGGCGTGGAGTTCTTGCCGATGAACTTCTTCGTGCGACCCCACTCGATCGCATCCGCGAGAGCGACGTAGGCGCCCGTGATGGCGGCCGTGCGGGTGCCGCCGTCGGCCTGCAGCACGTCGCAGTCGATGACGATCGTGTTCTCGCCGAGGGCCTTGGTGTCGACGACAGCGCGCAGCGCGCGGCCGATCAGGCGCGAGATCTCGTGCGTGCGTCCGCCGATGCGGCCCTTCACGCTCTCGCGGTCGTTGCGGCTGTTCGTGGCCCGCGGCAGCATCGAGTACTCAGCCGTGACCCATCCCTTGCCCTTGCCGGTCAGCCAGCGCGGGACGCCGTTGGTGAAGGATGCCGTGCACAGCACTTTGGTGCCGCCGAAGCTGATCAGCGCGGATCCCTCCGCATGCGCGCTCCAGCCGCGCTCGATGGTGATCTGGCGGAGCTGGTCGGTGGAGCGGCCGTCGGCGCGGACGATGTCGGTCATGTGCTTCTTTCGGGTAGGGGTTGTCGAGCCGGATCAGCGCGACTCGGAGACGTGCTCGGGAAGATCGATGACGCCGGTCTGCACCAGCTGCACGTCGCGGACCTCGCGGCCCATCAGCCGGTTGGCCAGCGCGGTGAAGTCGTCGGCCGAGGCGCCGGTCGCCTCGTAGACATAGGAAGCCGTCGCATCGGGTGAGGCCAGCAGGTCGCCGCGGACGAGCTGGCGGTAGACGTCGCCCGCCGTCTCGTCGTCGCTGGAGACGAGCGTGACACCCTCCCCCATGACATAGCTGATCGCGCCGCGCAGGAACGGGTAGTGCGTGCAGCCGAGCACGAGCGTGTCGACATCGGCGTCGCGCAGCGGTGCGAGGTACTCTTCGGCGACCGCCAGCACCTCGGGAGTCCCGGTGATCCCGGCCTCGACGAACTCGACGAACCGCGGGCACGCCGCCGTGAACACCTGCAGGCGCTCGTTCACCTCGAGCATGTCCTGGTAGGCCCGGGATCCGATCGTGCCGACCGTGCCGATCACGCCGACCCGGCCGTTGCGCGTCGTCGAGACGGCGCGGCGCACGGCCGGACCGATCACCTCCACGACGGGGATGTCGTAGCGCTCGCGCGCATCGCGGAGCATCGCGGCGGATGCCGTGTTGCAGGCGATCACGAGCATCTTCACACCCTGATCGACGAGCGTGTCGAGCACCTCGAGGGCGTAGCGGCGCACGTCGGCGATGGGCTTCGGACCGTAGGGCGAGTGCGCCGTGTCGCCGATGTACACGAACGATTCACGGGGCAGCTGGGCGCGGATGGCCCTGGCCACCGTGAGCCCGCCGACACCGGAGTCGAAGATTCCGATCGGCGCGTCGTTCATGACTCACCAGCCTACCGGGCCTCACTAAGCTGAGCGCATGACCACGTCGACGGCGCTGCTCACCGATCGCTATGAGCTCACGATGCTCGCGGCCTCGCTCCGGGACGGCACCGCCTTCCGGCCGAGCGTCTTCGAGCTGTTCTCCCGCCGCCTCTCCGGCGGCCGCCGCTTCGGCGTCGTGGCGGGCACCGGCCGCCTCCTCGAGCTGCTCCGCGAGTTCCGCTTCGGCGAGGACGAGCTGCGATTCCTGCGCGACGAGAAGGTCGTGGATGCCGCTTCGCTGAAGTACCTCGAGGACTACCGCTTCACGGGGTCGATCAGCGGCTACCGCGAGGGCGAGCTCTACTTCCCCGGATCGCCGATCCTCACCGTCGAGGGGACGTTCGCCGATGCCGTGATCCTCGAGACGCTCGCCCTGAGCGTCCTCAACCACG
Source organism: Microbacterium luteolum (assembly GCF_039533965.1). Lineage (NCBI taxonomy): Bacteria > Bacillati > Actinomycetota > Actinomycetes > Micrococcales > Microbacteriaceae > Microbacterium > Microbacterium luteolum. Next base: position 221,070 of record NZ_BAAAUN010000002.1, on the reverse strand, counting down.
ACTCCGCCGTCGCGACCGCCGCCGCACGCATGAGCATCGCCGCCGGAGAGCGCCCGCTCGCCGAGATGGGCTCCCGCCGCGCCGCAGAGCGGTCCGCTGTCGCCGCGGCGCGTGCGGCCTACATCGCGGGCTTCCGCGCGACCAGCAACCTGGAGGCCGGCCGCAGCTGGGGCATCCCCACCATGGGCACGGCCGCGCACTCCTGGACTCTGCTGCACGACTCCGAGGAAGACGCCTTCCGCGCGCAGGTCGAGAGCATGGGTGTGGGAACGACGCTCCTCGTCGACACCTACGACATCCGCGCCGGGGTCGAGACCGCGATCCGCATCGCGGGAACCGAACTGGGCGGCGTGCGCATCGACTCCGGCGACCTGCCGATCGTCGCCGGCGAGGTGCGCGCACAGCTCGATGAGCTCGGCGCCACCAGTACGCGCATCACGGTGACCAGCGACCTCGACGAGTACGCGATCGCGGCTCTCGCGGCATCCCCTGTCGACGCCTACGGCGTGGGGACGTCTGTCGTGACGGGTTCCGGCTACCCGACGGCGAGCATGGTCTACAAGCTCGTGGCCCGGCAGGATGCCACCGGCGCCTGGATCGGCGTCGCGAAGGCCTCCGCCGACAAGGCCTCCTACGGTGGACGCAAGGCGGCGTTCCGCACACTCGCCGACGGCGTCGCCGCCGCCGAGACCGTCGTGGTCTCGGACGGGTTCGAAGAGCTGGACACGCCCGCCGAGCATGCGGACGGACGACCGCTGCAGGTGACTTTCGTCGAGGCGGGCGACATCGACACGGCGCATGAAGGCACGGCCGGCACGGCATCCGCTCGCGCGCATCATCTGCGCGTGCGCGAGGAGCTCCCTGTGCGGGCTCTCGCCCTCAGCAAGTCGGACCCGGCGATCCCGACGGTCTACGTCGAAGCGAGCTGAGGTCGGTCAGCCGACCATCGACTCGTAGATCTCCTTGCATGTGGGGCAGATGGGGAACTTCTCCGGGTCGCGACCCGGAGTCCACTTCTTGCCGCACAAAGCGCGCACCGGCTTGCCGGTGATCGCCGACTCGAGGATCTTGTCCTTCTTCACATAATGCGAGAAGCGCTCATGGTCGCCCGGTTCGAGGTTCTCCTCGCGGAGGAGCTCTTCCAGTTCGCGATCAAGCGTTGCCACGCCGCCCTGATCGGGGCTGTCCAGCGGAGTACTCATCCCGTGAGTCTAGCCGCGTCGGGTCGCCTGCGGGCGGTCGTCACGCGGTCTCGACGAACTCCATCAGGCGCTCCCCGCTGCGCTCGAAGATGCGTCCGCCGATGACGGCGCCGAGCCAGAGGACGACGAGACCCGACAGCAGTCCGACCCAGAATGCGGCCGGCGCGTAGGACGAGCCGTCGATGATCGTCAGAGCGAACAGCCATCCCGTCGGCAGGCTCAGCACGAGCGCTCCGAGGAATGCGGCGGCGGGACCGTAGATCCCGCGCGACGTCGGTCGCTGCGGCTGCTGGAACGGACTGTCGCCCGGTCGCGACACCGCATACGGCGCCACGACGGAGACGATGCTCGAGATGCCGAGGGCGGAGAACAGCAGGCTGGCGGCGAGGCCGGTCAGCGGCAGCAGCAGGCGCCAGTCGCCGATCAGCAGCAGCGTGAGCGGGACGGCGATCGCGAGAACGGGGATCGCCACCAGCAGCACGGGAACGAGCCGGCCGAGACGATCGGGAAGACCGCGGATGCCGCTCGCGACGTGCGTCCACAGCGCGGTGGAGTCGTAAGCGACGTCGTTGTGCGGCAGCCACCCGAAGAACAGCGCCATGACCGGCACGGGGACGAGGGCGGCGATCTCGAGCGGGACGCCGGCGACGATCAGAGGAAGGACCGTCAGCACTCCCGCCACAGGCACCACGATGGTGTTCATGATGTACCGGCGGTCGCGCAGCCAGTACACGAGGCTCCGTGAGGCGATGGCGCCGAAGGCGTTGGAAGGCAGCAGGCCGAACCAGCCGAGACCGGTCCGCTCGCGGGAGGCGACGGGGCGTTCGGTGGTCGTCAGGAGACGGCGCACGAGCCAGGCCCACAGCACCCAGAGCAGGATCGCCGTGACCACGGCGACGATCCCGCTGATCCAGGCCATCGCCGTGGCGTCAGCGGCGACCGCGAAGAGGAATCCGGGTGACGCGGCGAGAGGTGTGAAGCCGACGCTCGTGGTCAGTGCCGCCAGAGATGCCGGAACGTGCCCGTCCCAGCGCATCGAGGCGAAGAAGACCGCCACGGGGAAGGCGATCACGATGAGCGCCAGGGCGAAGAGCGCTGTCAGCTCCCGAGAACGGCGCTCCGGCAGCAGCAGCGCGTTGACGGCCATGCCGACGCGAGCCGTGAGAACCGTCGTCACCACACCGACGATCGTCATGAGCACGGCCAGCGGCCACGGGGCGCCCAGACCGATGGCGACGACGCAGACGCTGATGTACACGGCGAGCAGCGCGAGGCTCGGCACGCTGATGAAGGCCGCCAACGTGAGCACCCAGGGCATCCGTCGCTCGTCGACGCCGAAGACGGCGAATCGACGCGGGTCGAGCTGGTCGACGGCGCCGACCAGGATCGGTCCGACGAGGAAGCCGAGGAGGAGGGCTGCTCCACCCAGCACGGTGACGGCACGGGCGACCGGCACCGGGGCGTCGGCGAGGCTGAAGACCGCGAGGCAGACGGCCACGGTGACCGCGACGATCGCGAGGAACGTGACGATCGTCCGAACCCGGCGTTCGCCGCGCAGCGATCCGATCAGCAGCGCGAATCTCAGTCGGAGAACGTGTGCAGCCACTCGAGCCCCTCCACCTCACCGCTGGATCCTGCGAGCTCGACGAAACGGGCCTCGAGCGTCTGGCCGGCCCTGACCTCATCGATCGTGCCCTCCGCGAGCACCTCACCGCCGACGACGATGGCGACACGGGAGCACACGCGTTCGACCAGATCCATCCCGTGGCTGGAGAGGATCACGGTGCCGCCGTGGGACACGTACGCGCGGAGGATGTCGAGGATGACCGCGGAGGAGACCGGATCGACCGATTCGAACGGCTCGTCGAGCACCAGGACGCGGGGTGAGTGGATCATGGCGCCGGCGAGCATGATCTTCTTGGTCATACCGGCCGAGTAGTCCGAGACGACGCGGCTGAGCGCATCGCCGAGGTCGAAGGCGCGCGCGAGGTCGGCGGCACGCTTCTCGATCACGTCGGCCGCCAGGCCGCGCAGCAGGCCGTAGTAGTAGAGGAGCTGACGGCCCGTGAGCCGGTCGAACGTGCGGAGCCGGTCCGGCAGGACGCCCATCACCCGCTTCGCCGCGAGGGGCTCCTTGGCCTGATCGATGCCGCAGATCACCACCGTGCCCGCATCCGGACGCAGAAGACCGGCGACGATCGAGAGGGTCGTGGTCTTTCCCGCACCGTTCGGACCCACGATCCCGTAGAAGGAGCCGGCGGGAACCGTGAGGTCGATCCCGGCGACCGCGTGGTTGTCGCCGAACTGCTTGACGAGACCTCGGATGCTGATCGCGACGGTCGCCGCGGCTTCGCCGAAGTCGCGGCCGGAGCGGGATGCCGCGTCATCGGACTCGGCGTCCGCCCCCGAGGCGGCCTCGGCCGGAGTCTCGACGATGACCTCCTCCGCAGCGGGAGGGTCGGCGATCGCCTCTTCCAGCGTCGCCTCCTCAGCGGACGCCTCCTCGACGACGAGCTCCTCGACGATCGGCTCGGCAGCAGGTTCCTCGACAGCAGGTTCTTCGACAGCAGGCTCTTCGACCTGAGGTTCTTCGACAACGGGCTCCGCAGCAGCGGGTTCCAGGACGATCTGCTCCTCCGACGACGGCAGTTCGGCCTCGGGAGCGGGAGCGGAGGTCGCCTCGTCGACGGCCGGGGCTCCCTCGATCACGGGGAGCACGGATACCTCGAGGCTCTCCGCCGCAGCTTTCTCCTCGGCGGCCTTCTCCGCGGCCGCCGCCTTCGCGGCAGCCGCCTTGGTTGCGGCAGCCTTCGCGGCAGCCGTCTTCGCGGAGGCCGAGCGCGCCGACGCGGTGCGGGCCGTCGTCTTCGCTGCTGCGGACTTCGCCGCGGCGGACTTCGCTGCGGCGGTCCTGGCCGCCGACGTCTTCGCGGTGGCCTGCTTGGCGTTCGGAGCCTTCGCTGCCGACGTCTTGGCTGCCGGCGCCTTCGCAGCCGCGGGCCGTGCGGTGGCTCGCGCCGCCGAGGTCGCGGGCTTGGCGGTCTTGGCCGACGCGGCCCTGGCGGCGGTGTTCTTCGCCGCTGCCGCGCGCGCGGCCGTGCTGGTGCGCGCCGCCGAGACGCCCTGCGCCGGGGCATCGATCACCATCTTGACGGCGGGCTCGATCACGACCTCGCCGGTCGGTGCTGCCGTCTCCGCAGAGGCCTTCGCCGTCGTCCGCGGCGCCGGCTTCTTCGCCGGAGCGCGCTTGACCGGCGGCTTCTTGCCGGCCGTCGTGCGTCCAGCGGAGCCCGGCTTCGATGCCGGCGTACGCGCCGGAGATGCCTTGGGCGGCGGGGTCTGGGAATCGTCCACCTGGTCGGTGCGGTCGTCAGGGGAAGAAGTCACCGTCCTACGGTATCAATGGGTTGCCCCCAACCGAGGGCGCGGCGAAACAATCCGCGCTCGGATCTCGCAGATTCCGCGCATATCCCGCCCCGTCGTCTAGCCTGTGTATTGCGTGTGTACTCGGTCACGAAATGACAACGGGGGCATCGATCCCCGGGCCTTCCCAGGCGGAATCGATACCATGAACGCGGCACGATGAGGTGTCTGGTCGGTGAACCGGCCGTGAACACAACTTCCCTTTAGGAGCACTCGTGACTCTTCAAACCGTCATTCTCGCCGCAGGCATGGGCTCACGCCTGGGCCGCGCGCTGCCGAAGCCGCTGACCGAGCTGAGCGACGGCCGCACGATCATGCGCCAGCAGCACGACAACATCCGGGCCGCCTTCGGCTCCGACGCACGCATCACCGCGGTCGTCGGATACCGCGCCGAGACGATCATCGAGGCGTTCCCGACCGTCAACTACGTCCACAACGAGCGCTACGACGAGACCAACACCTCGAAGAGCCTGCTCCGCGCCCTGGCCGCGACCGGCAAGAACGGCGTGCTGTGGATGAACGGCGACGTGGTCTTCGACCCGATGATCCTCGGCCGTGCGGCCGCGTACATCGAGCGCGACCAGTCGTTCGTCACGGTCAACACCTCCAAGGTCAGCGACGAAGAGGTCAAGTACACCGTCACCGCGGAGGGCTTCATCAACGAGCTCTCCAAGACCGTCAAGGGCGGCCTCGGCGAGGCCGTCGGCATCAACTACATCTCCTCGGCGAACAAGAAGGCGTTCATGCGCCAGCTGCAGCGCGTCGAGGACCAGGACTACTTCGAGCGCGGTCTCGAGCTCTCGATCGCCGAAGACGGCCTGCTGCTCGAGCCGATGGATGTCTCCGACCTCTACGCGGTCGAGGTCGACTTCGCCGAAGACCTCGAGCGGGCGAACCTGTTCGTCTGATCCCTCTTCCACGAAAGCCCGGCCCCGTCAAGGGTGCCGGGCTTTCGGCGTTTTCGCGGACTGACTTCGTAGGATCAGGCCATGGCCCCCAAGGTGCACAAGATCCACTCCCTGCCGGATGACTCTGCCTGGGACAAGGGCGTGCCGCCGGCAGGATCGCCGGAGCACCCGATGATGGTGCGCGGACTCGATCGCGTGCTGTCCATCCAGCGCCCCCTCGTGCTCGCCCACATCCGCAGCATCCGTCTCCGCAACCCGCAGGCGACGCCGGCAGAGATCATCCGGATCCTCGAGCGGCGGTACCTCGCCGCGGTCACGACGGGCGGCGCGGCCGTCGGCGCGACCGCGGTCGTCCCGGGCATCGGCACCGGGATCACGCTCGCCCTGTCGGGCGTCGAGACCGTGGGCTTCGTCGAGTCGACAGCTCTGTTCGCCCAGTCCGTCGCCGAGGTCCACGGCATCGCGATCGCCAATCCCGATCGCGCACGTGCGCTCGTGATGACCCTGATGCTGGGCAAGGAAGGCGTGGATCTCGTCGGACAGCTGGCGGGGCAGGTCGCAGGCCGCGGCGGCAGCAGATCGTCCTACTGGGGCGAACTGGTGACCAAATCGCTCCCGCGTGCGGCCGTCGGACCACTGGTCGATCGGCTCAAGAGCATGTTCGTCAAGCAGTTCGCAGCGAAGGGAGGCGCATCGGTCATCGGCAAGGCGCTCCCGTTCGGGATCGGCGCCGCGATCGGCGGCACCGGCAACCACATCCTCGGCCGCCGCGTGCTGACGACCTCGCACAAGGCGTTCGGTGCCGCTCCCGTGAACCTGCCACTCGAGCTCGAACCCGTCGAGGGCGCGGAGAAGCTCGAGCTCCGGATGCTGCGCGGCGCGCGGTTCGCCGGGAGTGCGGTCGCTGGGGCTGCCGGGACCGCCGTGCGCGGCGTCGGCTGGGCAGGCCGCAAGGTCGGCGAGGTGACCACGCGTCGTGGGCACCGGTCGGATGCTCCCGAGCTCGACGAGGGCGGCAGCGGGGCGCGGGGCGGTCACGACCTCTCCGGCATCGGGCCGCTCACGGACGAACCCAAGAACTGACCCTCACACTCAGGAGACCGCCAAAGGATCCGGCGGCCCGTTGTGCCGAGCATCCAACGGCCAGGGCCGACCCGGCGCTAGGGTGGAATCCGTGACGGACAAGCCCGACCTCTTTACCACCGCCGGCAAGATCGCGGATCTTCGCGCTCGCTACACCGAGGCCGTCGTCGACGCCGAGGAGAAGGCGAAGGAGAAGCAGCACGCCAAGGGCAAGATGACCGCCCGCGAGCGCATCGAACTCCTCGTCGACCCCGGCAGCTTCGTCGAATTCGACGAGTACGTGCGCCACCGCACGACCGCGTTCGGGATGGACCGGTCGCGCCCCTACGGCGACTCGGTCGTCACCGGCGTCGGCACCATCCACGGCCGCACCGTCGCCGTGTACTCCCAGGACTTCTCGACCTTCGGCGGCTCGCTCGGCGAGGTCGCCGGCGAGAAGATCATCAAGATCATGGAGTTCGCCCTGGCCGGTGGGATGCCGTGCATCGGCATCCTGGACTCCGGCGGCGCACGCATCCAGGAGGGCGTTGTCGCTCTCGGCAAGTACGGCGAGATCTTCCGGCTGAACACGCGGGCCTCCGGCGTGATCCCGCAGATCTCCATCATCATGGGTCCGGCCGCGGGTGGCGCGGTGTACTCCCCCGCCCTCACGGACTTCGTGATCATGGTCGACAAGACCAGCCAGATGTTCGTGACCGGCCCCGATGTGATCAAGACGGTCACCGGCGAGGACGTCGGCATGGAGGAGCTGGGTGGTGCCTACACGCACAACACGCGCTCGGGCGTCGCGCACTACCTGGCCGAGGACGAAGACGACGCGCTCGACTACGCGCGCACGCTGCTCAGCTTCCTGCCGGACAACAACATGTCCGAGCTGCCGTCGTACGAGGGCGTGTTCGAGTTCGAGACGACGGATGCCGACCGCACCCTGAACACGCTCATCCCGGACTCGGCGAACCAGCCGTATGACATCAAGACCGTCATCGAGCACGTCGTCGATCAGGGCGACTTCCTCGAAGTTCAGCCGCTGTTCGCGCCGAACATCGTCATCGGCTTCGGCCGCATCGACGGCCGTTCGGTCGGCATCATCGCGAACCAGCCCTCGCAGATGGCGGGAACCCTAAACATCCAGGCCGGCGAGAAGGCCAGCCGCTTCGTGCGCTTCTGCGACGCGTTCTCGATCCCGATCGTCACGCTGGTCGATGTGCCCGGCTACCTCCCCGGCACCGACCAGGAATGGGAGGGCGTGATCCGCCGAGGAGCGAAGCTGCTCTACGCCTACGCGGAGGCCACCGTTCCGCTCGTCACGGTGATCCTGCGCAAGGCCTACGGCGGCGCGTACATCGTCATGGGCTCCAAGCAGCTCGGCGCCGACGTCAACCTCGCCTGGCCTACCGCCGAGATCGCCGTCATGGGCGGTCAGGGTGCGGTCAACATCCTCTACCGCGGCGAGATCAAGAAGGCCGAGGAGGCCGGCGAAGACGTCGCCGCCGTCCGCACGCGCCTCGCCAACGAGTACACCTACGACGTGGCCTCACCCTTCCTCGCTGCCGAGCGCGGCGAGCTCGACGGCATCATCGAACCGGCGAACACCCGCGTCGCGATCGCGAAGGCGCTGCGCTCGCTGCGCGGCAAGCGCGCCGAGCTGCCGCCGAAGAAGCACGGGAACATCCCGCTGTGACCGAGTCGACCGCCTCCGCAGAGACGCCGGATGAGATGCCGCCGTCGCTCGAGATCACGCAGGGCGCCGCGACCGAGGAGGAGCTCGCCGCTCTCATCGCCGTGATCAGCGACGCCTACACGACAGAGGCGGCGGATGCCGTGGCCGACGAGCCGAGCGTGTCGGCGTGGACTCGCACGCAGCGCCCTCTCCGCAGGCCGCTGCGCCGCGACATCCCCTGGGGGCGCTACTCCGGCTGAGACACCGGAAGCGCCGGTGCGCGGAAGCGCAGCGTCACGAGCTGGAACGCACGAAGCTCCAGGTCGACCGCGCGCCCCTCGACGGCGCGGACCGCCGTGGCATCGATCTCCCGCTCGAGGAGGTCGGTCTCCGCGACCGCGGCGAAGTCGAAGGCCGCAGAGAGCCTCGCCGCCGCCCGCCCTCCGTGCGCCTCGTAAAGGCGCACGATCACGTCGCCGCTGCGGTCCTCGGCGAGCTTGACCGCTTCGACGACGACCGCATCCGATGACACGTCCAGCAGCGGCGCGACGGGCCCCGCTCCCGCGAGAGCGCGCACGGGCAGGTTCAGCCGGTACCCCTCGCGGATCGCATCGGCGATGGTCGCATCCGGCCGCACGCTCACCGTGAAGGTGTGCTCCCCCTGATCCGCATCGGGGTCGGGGAAGAGCGGAGCCCGGAGGAGCGAGAGCCGCACGGTCGTCGCGGTGCCACCGCCGCTGCGCGAGGTCCTCGTGATGTCGTGACCGTAGGTGGCGTCATTGGCCACGGCGACGCCGAAGCCCGGTTCACCCACGTGCACCCAGCGGTGCGCCACGGTCTCGAACCGGGCGGCATCCCAGGACGTGTTGGTGTGCGTGGGGCGATGCACGTGCCCGAACTGGATCTCGGAGGTCGCGCGATCGGTGTGCACGTCGAACGGGAAGGCGAGCTTCAGCAGCTTCTGGCGCTCGTGCCAGTCCACGGTGGTCGTGATGTCGAGTGCCCGCCCGCCGGAGGGGAGAGTCAGAGCCTGCGTGATCCGTGAGCCCCCCAGCGCACGGACCACGCAGACGATCGCCGCCGACGGATGCGGGACGATGTCGATCGAGACCACGTCCGTCACGTCGACGACGTGACGGCGGTAGTGCTCGTCGATATCCCAGGCATCCCATCGGCTGGGCGTGTCGCGATGCAGCTGGAGGAGGTTCCCCCGCTCCCCCGCCGCAATCGCATCCCTCCCGGTCGCGCGGGCGACGAGTGACGTCACCAGGCCCGCATCGTCGATCGAGACCGTCAGGTGCTCGTTCTCCAACACGAAGCCGCCCGTCGTCCGCGCGACCGCCGCAGGGACCCCAGTACCCTGCACGGCGGAGATCCCCATCGCCGCCGTTCCCTCCTTCGCGTAGGGTCCGGCGTCCGCGACCAGCTCGGTGTCTCCCGAGCCGGCCACGACGGCCAGCGCCCCTGCGATGATGCGCTCCGTCGAGGCGAGCACCTCGGCGTAGCGTCGTTCGGCCTCCCGGTGCACCCAGCCGATCGAGCTGCCGGGGAGGATGTCATGGAACTGCTGCAGCAGCACGGTCTCCCACGCGGCATCCAGCTCGTCGTACGGGTAGGGCTCGCCGCGCAACGCGGCGGCCGTGGCCCAGAGCTCGGCCTCCTTCAGCGTGTGCTCGCTGCGCCGATTTCCCCGTTTCGTGCGGGACTGCGACGTGTAGGTGCCGCGATGGAACTCGAGGTACATCTCGCCGGACCACACCGGCGGGGCGGGATATTCCGCCTCGGCGGCCTCGAAGAAGCGACGCGGGGTCGAGAGGGTCACGGTCGGCGAGCCCTCGAGCGACCGCAGCCGTGTCGCTGCCGCCACCATCTCCCGGTTCGGACCGCCCCCGCCATCGCCGTAACCGAACGGGACGAGGGAGGTGTTCGCCACGCCCTTCTCGGCATACTGCCGTTCCGCTCGCGCCAGCTCCTCACCGGTGAGCTGGGCGTTGTAGGTGTCGACCGGAGGGAAGTGCGTGAAGATCCTCGTGCCGTCGATGCCCTCCCACAGGAAGGTGTGGTGCGGCATGACGTTCGTCTCGTTCCACGACATCTTCTGCGTCAGCATCCATCGCGATCCCGCCGCCCTGGCGATCTGCGGGAGCGCCGCGGAGTAGCCGAAGGAGTCCGGGAGCCAGACGTCGAGCGGCTCGACGCCGAACTCCTCCAGGAAGAAGCGCTTGCCGCGCACGAACTGCCTCGCCAGCGCCTCACCGCCCGGCATGTTGGTGTCGGACTCGACCCACATTCCCCCGGCCGGCACGAATCGACCTGCGGCGACTGCCTCGCGCATACGTGCGAACAGCTCGGGCTGGAACTGCTTCATCCAGGCGTACTGCTGCGCAGACGACGCCGCGAAGGCGAAGTCGGGGTCCGCCTGCTGCAGGGACAGGACGTTCGAGAACGTCCTGGCGACCTTGCGCTGCGTCTCGCGGACGGGCCACAGCCATGCGGAGTCGATGTGCGCGTGGCCGACCGCGTGCAGGGAGTGCGCGGACGCGGATGCCGGGCGCGCGAGGACCCCGACGAGTTCGGCCCGCGCATCCACCGCGGTGCCGGCGACGTCCTCCGGGTCGGTCACGTCGATCATGCGCTCCAGCGCACGGAGGATCTCCGCGCGGCGAGGCGATTCCGCCGGAAGTGCGCCCATCAGCCCACGCAGCACCGCGACATCCTGCAGGAGCTCCCAGACGGTGACATCGAGGATGCCGATGTCGGCCCGCCGGAGCACGTAGAGCGGTTCCTCCCCCGCGGACTCCCATTGACCGAACGGCGTGGGCGCGAAGGTCCATCCCGCGGCGATGTCCGGATTCGCCGCGGCTTCGAGATAGAGATCGATCGGGTCCCCGGCGGTCCCCTCCAGCGGGACATGGGCGTTCCTCGGCTCGACGGCTTTCACGATGGATCCGTCCGGGCGGTACACGGTGCCCTCGGCCTGGAAACCGGGCTCGGCACCGTTGAACCCGAGATCGAAGATCAGCTCGGCCCGCTGCCCGTCGTCGACCGTCGGCACGACGCCGATCACGTGCAGCCACATCGTGCTCCAGGCACGGCCCCACGAGCTGCCGACGGAGAAGGGCACGAAGGTCTGCACCACGGCCTCGGCGAACGGCACCGGCTCGCCCGGAGCGCTCCACGACCGGAGCTCCAGCTCCTGCGTCCGCGCATATACGGCGGGGTGGAGACGCTCCTCCGCGAAGCGCTGGATGCGCGCTTCCACGAGGGACGAGTTGTCATGCATCGGTGATCCGATCGCTGGGGGTGATCCCAGATAATACATCGATTGGACTTAATCCGACAAGGCTCCCCTGCGCTCTCCGCGTCCGGTGCTCAATGCTCCAGCAGCAGATCCGTCGTCCGAGGCGTGAGCACCGAGTCCAGGACCACGCAGGCAGCCCCCACAGCGCCGACGTCGACTCCGACGACCGTGCCGGCGACCGGAAGCGTCCGCACCGCGCGTGTGGCGCTCAGGCGCTCGAGCCGTCCGGGGATCTCTCGCAGGTACACGTCGGAGAGCCGAGGCCAGAACGGGCCTCCGAACACGACGCGGTCCACATCCAGCAGGTTGGTCAGCACGGCGGTCAGCACGGCCATGTGACCGGCCGCCTGGCGGAGCACCCGTGCGGCAGGGCCGTCGCCGGCCGCCGCACGCTCGCACAGCTGCGTGAAACGCGCCTCGACGGCCTCGACATCACTCGCCTCTCGGTCGTCCGGGAACACTCCGGCATGCTCCGCCTGCTCGACGATCGCCTGCGGCGTGCACACGACCTCGACGCAGCCGCGCGATCCGCACAGGCAGGCGGGACCATCCGGGTCGACGACGATGTGGCCGATCTCCCCGAGGTTCTGCGTGTTCCCGCGGACCACGTCGCCGTCTCTGGCGAGGGCGGCGCCGATCCCGGTGCCGAGGTAGACGAAGACGAACGAGTCGTCCGACGAACCCGGGCGGGTCCAGAGCTCGCCCACCGCCGCCGCTGTCGTGTCCTTCTCGAGGGTCACCGGGAGCCCCGTCGCCTCCGCCAGGACCGAGCGCAGCGGCACGCGGTGCCAGCCGAGCAGCTTCGGCGGATCGATCACGGTCCCCATGGCCGGATCCAGCGGCCCGGGGGCGGCCACCCCCACCCCCGCGATGCGCGAGCGATCCACCCCGGCGGCGGTTATCAGTGAATCGATCGTGGTCGCCATGGCCTCGACGATCCGGCGCGGGTCCTTCTTCGGGGTCCGCACCGCCATGCGACGCACGACGGCTCCCGACAGGTCGAGGAGCACGAAGGTCATGATGGCGGGGTCGAGGTGCACGCCGACCGAGAAGCGGCTCTCCGCGATGAGGCGCAGGGTCACCCGGGGCTTGCCCGGGCCGTTGATCGTGCGTCCGGCCTCGCGGATGAATCCGTCATCGAGCAGTCTGCGGGTGATGTTCGTGACGGTCTGGGCGGAAAGGCCCGTCGCCTCGACGAGCTCGATCCTGCTCAGCCCTTCGCCGGAGCGCCGGATGGCCTCCAGGATCACGGACTGGTTGAAATCGCCCATCCGCGGGAGGTTGGTTCCGCGACGCATTCCCATCGTCTTATGATCCCTCATCGCCGGTGATTCCGTGTCCCCCAAAATACCTACAGACAAGTTCTCCATGACCCACCAGACTGAAGGAGACGCTTCGCGTTCGGCTGGTCTCTCTGTCCCAGGGTAGACAGACGCTGATCGGCCACCAGCGGACGGTTTTCGGGTAACTGTCCGCACGGCGAGGGGCAGGCGGCACAGCCGCCGCCCCTCGCCCACTTCCGTCCTGCCTTCGGGACCCCGGTCATCCGGTCGGGGCTTCGCGCAGGATCTCGTGCCAGAGTTCGACGGAGTCGTCATCACCGGAGGACCGGGCGCCCGCGCGGCCGACGACGGTGACCGCGACGCGCGGATCCTTGGCAGAGCGGATGATCAGGCGGCCGGCCTCGGCGCGGGCCAACGTCACCGCGAGCTCGTCACGGATCTCGACCCGCCGCTCCTCCTCCACCCCATCGAGACCGCCTTCGTCGAACACGGTCACGGTCACGCCGCGCCGCCGAGCAGCCTCGATCGCGTCACGCACCGCGTCGTTGAGCAGATCCGCGCCGCGCAGCTCATCGCGCAGCCGCCCTTCGGCGAGCCGCGCCTCCAGCTGCTCCCGCTCGTCGAGGGCACCCCGGGACGCGACGACGCGACTCAGCACGGGCCCCGCCACGGCGAGGGCGAACTGCGTGCGCAGGCGTCGTTCACGCTGGCGGACCAGCTGCGTGGCGTGCCAGGCCGACACGGCCTGCTGGATCTCGGCCAGACGCTCGGTGTCCCGGACCGCACGATCCCAGAACATCACGAGCAGCTGGGCGATGAGGACCCACATGATCGATCCGACCAGCCCGAGGTTCAGCGAGACCACCATCCCCAGGTACGCCGACGATGTCGCGACGAGCATGGCCAGGGTGAACCATCCGATCAGCGCCCGACGACGGACGACGCACACCACGCCGAGCAGGCCCAGTCCGCCGATGTACCAGGTGGCGAACGGCTCCGTGCGGTCCGCAGGATCGAGCGAGAACGTGACCAGCACGGGGATCAGCACGCTGGCGACCGCGGACAGCACCGCCGTCCACAGCGGCATCCGCACCGACGCGGCATCCGCCAGGATCGCGATGTTCACCACGGCGAGGTACAGCCCGATCGCCAGCACCATCAGCAGCGGCGCGGTGGGCTGCTCGATCCACCACACGCCGCGGGCGACGAAGTACATGGCGAAGCCGACGGCGAGTGAGGTCGCGACACTGCGGACGGTGCGGTTCACGCGCGCTCCCACCCGAGGGTCACGGTCGTCCCGTGCTCGTCGGAGTCGATTCCCGCCGTGCCGGCGACACCGGCCATCCGCGCGAAGATCGATGCACGGATGCCGAGGCGATCGGCTCCGATCTCGTCGATGTCGAAACCGGATCCGGTATCCGAGATCGTGACGCGGATGCCCTCGTCGCCGTGCCCCTCGGCGACGATGTGCAGCCCGCGCCCGCCGGCGTGCGACACCGCGTTGCCGATGGCCTGACGGGCGGCCAGCACGAGTGCGCGTGCGGCGCGGCCCGGGATCAGGCCGATCCCGCCGCGCTCCTCCACGATCGCGTCGGCACCGAGCTCCGAGAGCGAACGGCGCAGCTCGACGACGATCTGCGCCGTCCCGACCGGCTCGTCGCTCCCCTCCTGCGCCACCGCACCCTCGGTGTTGGCGAGACGGGTGAGCGCCTCGCGCGCCATCGCGACCGCGAGCTCCCGCGCTCGCTCGCCCTCGGCGCGCTCCCCGGCGATCAGGGCCGCCAGCACGCTGTCGTGCATGAGAGCGGACATCGCCACGCGCTCCTCCTCGGCCGCGGCGGCCGCGGCAGCAGCGGCATACGACGCGACGGCCCGTCCGCGCGCCTCGTCGACACCTGCGGCGACCGAGCGGAACATCCACCCGAGCGAGATGATGACCACGCCGAGGATGAGCGTGAAGGAGACGTCGAACGCCGTCGTCACCCAGAACTCACGGGAGAACTCGCCCTGCACCAGCCGCACGTACCCGTAGACGAACGGCATCCCGAAGGCCCAGGCGAACTGGACGCGCACCGGGAACGCGAGCATGGCGGCGACGACGCCGACGTTCACGAGGAAGAAGATCCACGGCTGGTCGTCCGCGACCTTGTCGGACGGATCGACCACGAGCGGCCACGCGGCGAGCGCGAGCACGTAGGCGACGGCGAAGACGCCGGACGCGACGCGCACGCCGCGCCCGATCACGCAGGCCAGCAGCATCGCCGCCAAAGGCGCGAACACCACCACGAGCGTCGTGACATGCGCCGCGTCGGCAGCGGAGATCGTGCTGATGGCCGCGATCAGGGCCTGTGCACCGAGCGCCGCGGAGCCGATGGCGACGACGATCGCGAGGATCCGTTCCATGCGCTTGCCCGTGAAGCGCTCGAACTCGGTCTCCGCAGCGCCCGGAGAGGGGATCTTGCTCCAGGCGTCACGGATGCTGAGCGGGTCAACGGGCACTCGTGGCCCCGTCGGCCGCGACGATGCCGTCCTCCATCGCCCGGCGGAGGAGGTCGACCTTGGTCGGAGCGGGGCGGCCCACCTCGACGTACTTCACCCGGATCCGCGTGATGTTTTCCTTCGCCGTGGAGTACGCGACTCCGAGCCGCTCGGCGACCGCCTTCAGCGGCAGACCGGTGGCGTAGAGCCGGAGCACCTCGCGCTCGCGCGTCGAGAGCTGTGCGTCGGCGAAGGCCCGATCGCCGTCGACCGCACTCGCCCACTCGACGTTGTTGAGAGCCTCCCCCTGCGCGACCGTGCGGATCGCGTCGAGCACGTCATCGAGCGCGGACGACTTGCTGACGACTCCCGCCGCTCCGGCGGACAGCGCCTCGCGCACCGCGGCAGGGCGGTCGGCGACGCTGTGGATCACGACGCTCGCGCCGTCACCGACGAGCGCGCGCACGTTCTCGGTCACGGTGGTGCCGTCGCCGAGGGTGAGGTCGAGGACCACGACATCTGCCGGGGGCGCACCCGTCGCACGCCGCCACTCGAGATACGAGCCGACGGTGCTCCCGGAGAACACCACGTTCTGCGCATCGCGCGCGCACGCGGCCTCGAGGCCGAGGCGAACGGACTCGTGATCGTCGATGAGTGCGACCGTGCTCATCCGCCCAGCCTAGTGAGTCCCCGACCGGGGGCCCGCGAGCAGGGTCACCGCGTCAGCAGCGCGACGACCTCGAAGTGGTGGGAATGGGGGAACAGATCGAAGCCGCGCAGGCGGTCGACCTTCCACCCCAGGGTCCGGAAGGTCCCGAGGTCGCGGGCGAGTGCGACCGGATCACACGCGACGTAGGCGATCGCCTCGGGCGCAAGGGCGTGCACCGCGTCGACCACCTGACGCCCCGCACCCGCGCGCGGCGGATCGAGGATGACGGCACCGGTGCGGCCCGCGCCCTTGCGGGACGAGAGGAATGCGTCGACGCGTGCGGTCACCGCGGCGACCTCGAGCGGAGCGAGGTTCGCGGCCGCGTGCTCGGTGGCCCGCGCGCTCGACTCGACCGTGACGATGTCGGTGCCGCCGAGGTCGGCGAGGGTCGCGGCGAACAGTCCGACGCCGCCGTAGAGGTCGTAGTGCGTCCTGTCCCCGTCGACGTGGCCGTCGAGGATGCCGTACACCGCGGCGTCGAGCACGGATGCCGCCCGCGGATGCACCTGCCAGAACCCCGTCGAGTCGACCTGGAAGCGCCGATCGCCGACGACCTCGTGGATCACCTCGGGGGTCGGGCGGCGCCGGAAGCCGCGTGCGACGCGGGCGGGGCGCTCGGTCTCCTCCCGGCGGATGATGCGCACCTTCCCGTCGGCGGGCTCGACGAGCTCGATGCGGCCTGGTGCCTCGCCGTGCAGCGCGAGCGCGGCCTCGGCGATGGCCGGGCGGGAGAGCGGATACGAGGAGACAGGGATGACACGGTGGCTGCGAGCCGCGAACGGACCCACCTCGCCGGCGTCGTCCACGTGCAGCGTCACCCTCGTGCGCCAGCCCGTGCCGTCGCCCGACTCGACGGCCTCGATCTCCGGAGCCTCGAGCCCCGTGCCGGCGAAGCGGTCGAGCGCCTCGGTCAGCACCTGGCGCTTCAGCGTGCGCTGGTGGGTCAGATCGATGTGACCGAGATCGGCGCCGCCCGGACGGTCGGCCGGATCGCGCGCGACGTCGGCCTCCGGCCAGATGTGCGGACGGCGGTGCTCCGAGGCGTCGAGCACCTCGATCGTCTCCGCCCGCCAGAAGCTGCGAGTCGAGGCATCCGCTCCCTCCTGCGGCTCGAGGAGTCGCGCACGGACGCGCTCCCCCGGAATCGCGTCCGACACGAACACCACCCGGCCTTCGTGGCGGGCGATGAACGTGCCACCGTGCGCGATCCCGGTGATGTCGAGTTCGAGCACGTCGGCTGGGGAGGAAGTCATCCTTCGAGGATACGGTGGTGAACATGCGCGTCTGCCTCGCCTCGACCTCGCCCGCCCGTCTGATGCTGCTGCGACAGGCCGGCATCGAGCCCCTCACCCTGTCGCCCGACGTCGACGAGGATGCCGTCGCTGCCGCGGCCGCAGCCGAGCGGGGTGCCGAACTCGCTCCCGAGGAGCTCGTGCTGCTGCTCGCCCGCGCCAAGGCAACGGATGTCGCCCGGCGTCTGTCCGAGGAGGGCGAATTCGACGGCCTCGTCATCGGCGGAGACTCGATGTTCGCGCTCGGCGGTCGCGTGTACGGCAAGCCCTACACGCAGGACGAGGCGACCAGGCGGTGGCAGGAGATGCGCGGTGCCACCGGCATCCTGCACTCCGGGCACTCCGTCTTCCGCGTCTCCCCCGGTGCCGCGCCCGTCGAGGCGACGGCGGTCGCGGCCGCATCCGTGACCTTCGCCGACGACATCGACGACGAGGAGATCGCCGCCTATGTCGCATCAGGAGAGCCCCTCCACGTGGCCGGCGCCTTCACGGTCGACAGCCTCGGCGGTGCCTTCATCACCCGCGTGGACGGCGACCCCTCGACCGTGGTGGGCATGTCGCTGTCGACGATCCGTCGTCTGGCGGGCGAGCTGGGCGTCCGATGGACCGATCTCTGGTCGTAGACTCTCGTCGACGTTTTCCCGGCTTTCTTGTGGAGGGTCGTCAAATGGATCGAGGGCCTTCTCGCTAGGCTGGCAACCATGCCTGCTATCGCCAAGGTGCTCATCGCCAACCGCGGCGAGATCGCCGTCCGCATCATCCGTGCCGCTCGCGACTCCGGGATCGCCTCGGTCGCCGTATACGCCGATCAGGATCGGGACGCCCTGCACACGCGGCTCGCCGACGAGGCGTACGCGCTCGGCGGTGCGACCAGCGCCGAGACCTACCTCCAGATCGAGAAGATCCTCTCGGTGGCCCGCCGCGCCGGCGCGGACGCCGTGCATCCCGGTTACGGATTCCTCGCCGAGAACGCCGAGTTCGCCCGTGCCGTGATCGACGCCGGCATGATCTGGATCGGCCCGTCGCCTGCCGCCATCGAAGCACTCGGCGACAAGGTGACCGCCCGCCACGTTGCCGAGAAGGTCGGCGCGCCGCTGGCTCCCGGCACCCCTGGTCCGGTCGAGACCGCCGACGAGGTCGTGGCGTTCGCGAAGGAGTTCGGCCTGCCGATCGCCATCAAGGCCGCATACGGCGGCGGCGGTCGCGGTCTCAAGGTCGCCCGCGAGCTCGACGAGGTCGCGGAGCTCTTCGAATCCGCGACCCGCGAGGCTGTCACTGCCTTCGGTCGCGGCGAGTGCTTCGTCGAGAAGTACCTGGACAAGCCGCGGCACGTCGAGACCCAGTGCCTGGCGGATGCCGCCGGCAACGTCGTCGTGATCTCGACGCGCGACTGCTCGCTGCAGCGCCGCCACCAGAAGCTCGTCGAGGAGGCGCCCGCGCCGTTCCTCACCACGGAGCAGAACGATCTGCTGTACTCCGCGTCCAAGGCCATCCTGAAAGAGGTCGGCTACGTGGGCGCCGGCACCTGCGAGTTCCTGATCGGCGCCGACGGCACCGTGTCGTTCCTCGAGGTGAACACCCGCCTGCAGGTCGAGCACCCGGTCTCGGAGGAGGTCACCGGCATCGATCTCGTGCGCGAGCAGTTCCGCATCGCGGCCGGCGGCACGATCGACTACGACGACCCGACGCCGCAGGGGCACTCGATCGAGTTCCGCATCAACGGCGAAGACCCGGGCCGCGGGTTCCTCCCCCAGCCGGGTCCGATCCACGTCTTCAAGACCTTCGGCGGCCCCGGCATCCGTCTCGACTCCGGCGTCACCGCGGGTGACTCGGTCTCCGGCGCCTTCGACTCGCTGCTCGCGAAGATCATCGTGACCGGCAAGGACCGCGCCGAAGCCCTCGAGCGCTCCCGCCGGGCCCTCGACGAGTTCGAGGTCGCCGGGATGCCGACCGTCCTGCCCTTCCACCGCAAGGTCGTGCGCGACCCCGCCTTCACCGCGGAGAACGGCGAGTTCGGCATCTTCACCCGGTGGATCGAGACCGAGTTCGTGAACGACATCCCCGCCTGGGACGGCGAACTCGAATCGCCGACGTCGACCGGCTCACGCCACACGGTGGTCGTCGAGGTCGCGGGCAAGCGCCTCGAGGTGAGCCTCCCGGATCGCGTGGCCGCCCCGGCCGGCACGACCGGTCGTCCGGCGGCTGTGCCGCCGTCGCGTCGCAGCCACGCCACGACCGTCAACGCCGGCGCTTCCGGCGACGCGGTGAAATCGCCCATGCAGGCGACGATCGTCAAGATCGCGGTCGAAGAGGGCCAGCAGGTCGTCAAGGGCGACCTCGTCGTCGTGCTCGAGGCGATGAAGATGGAGCAGCCGCTGCAGGCGCACAAGGACGGCGTCGTGGGCAACATCAACGCGGATGCCGGGGCCACGGTCTCGGCGGGGCATCAGCTGCTCACCATCAGCTGACGATCGACACGAGAAAGGGCGCCCCGCCGAAGCGGGGCGCCCTTTCTCGTGCGTCAGGAGATGTAGCCGAGGTGCATCGCGCGGCTGGCGTCGGTGATGCTGCTCGACAGCGACGGGTACGCCGCGAAGACCCGGGAGACCTGGTCGACCGTGAGCCGCCGCTCGACGGCGACCGCGATCGGGTAGATGAGCTCCGAGGCCTTCGGCGCCACGATGACGCCGCCGATCACGGTGCCCGATCCCTTGCGGGCGATGATCTTCACGAAGCCGTCCTTGATCCCCATCATCTTCGCGCGCGGGTTGGCGGCGAGGGGGAGCTTGTAGACGAGGCCGTCGGCGACGCCGTCCTCCACGTCCTTCTCCGAGTAGCCGACCGTGGCGATCTCCGGGGCGGTGAAGATGTTCGAGGTGATCTTGATCAGCTCGAGCGGGATCACGATGTCGCCGAGCGCGTGGAACACCGCGGTGCGTCCCTGCATGGAGGCGACCGAGGCGAGCGGGAAGAAGTTCGTGCAGTCGCCGACCGCGTACACGTTCGGGACCGAGGTGCGTGCGACCTTGTTGACGCGGACGTGGCCCGACTCGTTGAGCTCGACGCCCGCCTCCTCGAGGCCGATGCCGGCGGTGTTGGGGATCGAGCCGACCGCCATCAGGCAGTGGCTGCCCTCGACCGTGCGGCCGTCGGACAGCGTGACCGTGACGCCGTCCTTGGCCGCCTCGACCTTGTCGGCGCGGGACTTGGAGAGCACGGTCATGCCGCCGCGTTTGAAGACCTTCTCCAGGACGCTCGCCGCGTCCTTGTCCTCCCCTGGCAGCACCTGGTCGCGGCTCGAGACGAGCGTGACCTTCGCACCGAGGTTCATGTAGGCGGAGGCGAACTCCGCACCCGTCACGCCGGAGCCGACGACGATGAGGTGCTCCGGGAGCGCCTTCATGTCGTACAGCTGCGTCCACGTCAGGATGCGCTTGCCGTCGGGTTTCGCGGAGTCCAGCTCGCGCGGCGCGGCGCCGACCGCCACGATGATCGTGTCGGCCTCGACGCGGTCGAAGTCGGTCCCGCCCTGGCCGGTCGACACGATGATGGCGTTCGCTCCCTCGAGCCGGCCGTGTCCGGAGAGTATCCGCACGCCGGCGTCCAGGAGAGTGGAGCGCATGTCCTCCGACTGCTGACCGGCGAGCGCGAGGAGGCGCTTGTTCACGGCGGCGAGGTTGATCGCGATCTCGGGCTTCAGCGGCTTGCCGTGGTCGCCCTTCGCGTAGAAGTTCACGCCGAGGTCGCTCGCCTCGGAGATCGCGACGGCCGCGTCGGCCGTGGCGATCAGGCTCTTCGACGGCACGACATCCGTCAGGACGGCGGCTCCGCCGACGCCCACGCGCTCGATCAGCGTCACCTCGGCTCCGAGCTGAGCGGCCGCCAGGGCCGCCTCGTATCCGCCGGGACCGCCGCCGAGGACGGCGACGCGCTGAGTGCGCTCGAAAGGGGTGGAAGTCATGGAATCCATTCTTCCGCAATCCTGGCCCCGGAGCCTGCACCTTCCTAGAGTGGATCCATGCCCGAAAACCACAGCAACCCCCTCGACGACCCGACCGCGAACCCGTTCGACGTGGCCGCGCAGGCCGCCGCCGACATCGCGCGCCTGACCGGCGTCGAGAACCACGACATCGCCCTCACACTCGGCAGCGGCTGGGGCAAGGCCGCCGACATCATCGGCGAGACCGTCGCGACCATCCCCGCCACCGAGGTCACCGGGTTCTCCAAGCCCGCCCTGGAGGGCCACGTCGGAACGCTCCGCAGCATCCGCACCCCCGGCGGGAAGAACGTGCTCGTGATCGGCGCACGCACGCACTACTACGAGGACCACGGCGTGCGCCGGGTCGTGCACAGCGTCCGCACCGCCGCCGCCACGGGAGCGAAGATCATGGTGCTGACCAACGGTGCCGGCGGCATCCGCGAGACGTGGAAGCCCGGCCAGCCCGTGCTGATCAGCGACCACATCAACCTCACGGCCGACTCGCCGCTCGAAGGGGCGACGTTCATCGACCTCACCGACCTGTACGCCCAGCGTCTGCGGGACATCGCCCGCACCATCGACCCGAGCCTCGACGAAGGCGTCTACACGCAGTTCCGCGGCCCGCACTACGAGACCCCGGCCGAGGTGCAGATGGCGAAGCACATCGGCGGCCACATCGTCGGCATGTCGACCGCTCTCGAAGCCATCGCGGCGCGCGAGGCCGGCATGGAGATCCTCGGCTTCTCGCTCATCACGAACCTCGCCGCCGGCATCCAGAAGACTCCTCTCAGCCACGCCGAGGTCATCGAGGCCGGGCGCGAGGCCGAGCCGGTGATCTCCGCCCTCCTGGCCAGGGTGGTCGAGGCCCTGTGAACGACGAGCGGCTCGCCGAGGCCCGTGCCTGGCTGCGACAGGACCCCGACCACGAGACCCGGGATGAACTCGCCGGTCTGATCACCCGGGCCGGAGGCGGCGATGCCGCGGCCCTCGCCGACCTGGACGACCGGTTCCGCACGCGACTCGCCTTCGGAACCGCCGGCCTGCGCGGAGAGCTCGGCGCCGGCAGCAACCGGATGAACCGCGTGCTCGTCGCCCAGGCCGCCGCCGGTTTCGCGGCCTATCTCCGCGAGAAGTCGACGGGCGGCACGCCGACCGTCGTGATCGGCTACGACGGTCGCCGCAACTCGCGGGTCTTCGCCACCGACTCCGCCGAGCTCTTCGCCGGAGCCGGGCTCCGCGCGATCCTGCTCCCCCGACTGCTCCCGACGCCCGTGCTCGCCTACGCCGTGCGCCATCTCGGCGCGGATGCCGGCGTGATGGTGACCGCGAGCCACAACCCGCCGAACGACAACGGCTACAAGGTGTACCTCGGCGGCCGCGACCAGGGTTCGCAGATCGTCGCCCCGGCAGATGCCGAGATCGCCGCGCACATCCAGCGGATCGCGGATGCCGCCGACGCGGCCGCCCTCCCCCGCTCGACCGCCTACGAGACCGCGGGCGAGGACATCGTCGAAGCGTACGTGGCGGCGACCGCGGCCGTGGCACCGGCTCCCGAGGGCGCCTCGGAACTCCGCTGGGTCTACACCGCGATGCACGGGGTCGGGTGGGAGACGCTGTCGCGCATCCTGCACGCTGCCGGCTACCCGCAGCCCGCTGTCGTCGACGAGCAGCTGACCCCCGACGCCACGTTCCGCACCGTCTCGTTCCCGAACCCGGAGGAGCCGGGCGCGATGGATCTGTCCTTCGCGACGGCCCGCCGCGCGAAGGCCGACTTCATCCTGGCGAACGATCCGGATGCCGACCGCCTCGCCCTGGCCATCCCCGATGCTGCGGCACAGGGCGGCTGGCGGAGGCTCACCGGCAACGAGGTCGGACTGCTGCTCGGCGCTCGCGCGGCACGCGCGGCCGCCGGTGTTCCCGGTGCGTCCCTCGCGTGCTCGCTGGTCTCCTCGCCCGGGCTGGCCGCGATCGCCGCGCATCACGGACTCGACTTCCACGAGACGCTCACCGGGTTCAAGTGGATCTCCCGCGCACCCGGCATCGCCTTCGGCTTCGAGGAGGCCCTCGGCTACCTCGTGAACCCGGAGACCGTCCGCGACAAGGACGGCATCTCCGCAGCGATCGCGATCC
Organism: Microbacterium luteolum; assembly: GCF_039533965.1. NCBI lineage: Bacteria > Bacillati > Actinomycetota > Actinomycetes > Micrococcales > Microbacteriaceae > Microbacterium > Microbacterium luteolum. The sequence goes on along the minus strand of NZ_BAAAUN010000002.1, from coordinate 197,622 downwards.
TCGGACTCGCCGCAGAGGCGCACGGACGCGGGGCCACGCTCGCCGACCTGCTCCGCGAGCTGGGCGAGACCTACGGCCACTTCGCCAGCGGGCAGGTCTCCGTGCGCGTCGAGGATCTCGCGGTCATCGGCAACGTCATGCTGGCCCTGCGCACGCTGCCCCCGACGCAGATCGCCGGGCGCTCGATCGCCTCCGCCGAAGACCTGCTGCAGGGCGCTCCCGGGCAGCCCTCGGGCGATGTCCTCCGGTACCGCCTCACCGACGGCTCCCGGGTGATCGTGCGCCCGAGCGGCACCGAGCCGAAGCTCAAGGTCTACATCGACTCCCGCGCCGAATCCGCCGAGGGCGCCCTGGCGGCCGTGGCAGAACTCGAGGCGGGCGTGCGCGCACTGCTCGACGAGCGCTCCTGACCATGCCGACCCGCCGGATCGTCGTCAGCGCTCACAACGGGGTGCATGCGCGCCCTGTCGCCGAGCTCGTGCGCCTCGCTCAGGCGCACACGGCGACGATCACGCTCCGCACCGCCGACGGCTCGGTCGTGGATCTCAGCAGCGTGCTGGCGGTGATGGACCTCGCGATCGGCACCGGCGACGCGGTCGTGCTGGAGACGACGGACTCCGCGTCATCGGATGCGGTGCTCGATCAGCTCGCGGAGGTGCTCGACCCGCGGTCGTGATCGCCGCGCTCAGCCGTCGATGACGGCGACCAGCTCGTCGAGGAACGCCTCGAACGTCGTCCCGCGCCGCACGATGCGCTGCACGCTGTCACGTTCGCTGAACACCTCGACGAGCTGCTCGAAAACGGTCTGGAACGCCGCACGATCGCTCTCGCTGAACGCCGCGAGCGCGACGACCTGCACCCGGCCACCGCCCCAGGCGGCCGAGCCGTCGGTCACCCCGATCGCGATCGCCGTGCGGCTCGCGGTCATCTGCAGGGCGTGCGGCACCGCCAGGGCATCCGTGAAGGCGGTCGAGGACATCCGCTCGCGGGCGATCGTGTTCTCGACGTAGTCCTCGCCGATCAGGCCGGCCGTGACCAGCAGCCCGCCGAGGCGACGGATGATCGCCTCCTCGCCCTCGTCGGGGAGCGGGAAGACGTAGGCGTCGGCGTGGAAGTAGCGGGCGAGCTCGCCGCGGAGCCTCGTGAGCCGCCGACCGCGGCGGAGACGCGCAGCTGCCTGCTGGATGCGGTCGACGTCCGCGTCGGTGAGGAACGGCTGGATGCGCACGAAGCGGTCCCCGGCGGATCCGGGCTCGATCGTGCTGAGCACCAGATCCGTGTCGAACGACGCCCAGTCGGGGTCGACGTTCGTGACGACGCTCGTGACCTCGATGGCCGATCCGAGCGACCTGTCGACACTGGAGCGCAGCAGTTCGTGCAGCTCGTAGTAGCCGGGGCAGACGATCGTGGCGGTCAGGATGGACTCGGCCTTCCTGCTGCGCTCGAGCCGTCCGCCGACGTGCATCGCGATGTACGCGATCTCGTCGTCGTGGATCGGCGTGCCGACCCGGTCGTGCAGCCCGCTCGCGATCGAGACGGCGACCTCGAAGATCATCGGGTACGACGTCTTGAGCGACCGCGTGAGCGGGTTGCGGGTCAGCGCGCTCTCCTCGGCTCGACGCAAGAGGTTCTGCACGTGCAGCGCGAGACGGAGCACGAAGGTCTCGTCGACGAGATCGACCTGGTAGTCGTCGGCTGCCCGGGTGATCTCGGCCCGTACGGCGGCCTCCACGGCAGGATCCACGCCGCTGCGTGCGACGTCCCCGGCGGCGTCCTCGCCGGGGGCGACGATGCGCGTGAGCACGAGCGAGGCGAGGTGACCGCTGTCCCCCTCGCCGAGCACGACGCCGAAGTTCTCGTCGGCCAGGCGGGCGATGACCGCCCCCACCCGGGGGATCTCCTCCCGAGCTCCGGCGGGCGAGGAGTCGAGCGCGTGGCCCGCGGCGACGCGCTCTGCCGCGATCGCGATGTGCAGCAGCACGTCGGCGATCGCCAGCTCGTTCACGTAGTAGCCGAGCTCGCCCAGCTCGCGCACCAGCGCGGTCTTGAACGGACCGACGGCGTGCGCCGCGACCGCGCTGCCGGAGAGGGCCCGGCGGAAGGTCTCGGGATGGAACGATGCATCGTCCATCTCGTCGTGCGCCAGCCGGCTGAGTAACCGGCGCTGAGCCGCTTCGTTCCCGCGCAGCCGCACCGTCTCCCGGTCGCGCTCCAGAGCGAGGTCGGTGCCGTCGAGCAGCCCGCGCACCCGCACGAGGTCCGCCTCCAGGGTCGCTTCGCTGACATGCAGCTCGTCGGCGGTGTCGAAGACGTCGATGCCGTCGGGCAGATCCAGCAGAGTCCGCACGAGCGCGTGCAGCCGGTCGCGCGGCGCCGACTCCCCCGTCTGCCGCATCCGGATGGCGCCGCGGGCGCCAGGCCCCGCGCGGTAGCCCGCCGGTCCCGACTCGATGACGCCGGCGCCGGGCGTGCGCGCGTTCAGCGCGGCGACATAGGAGCGGATGCTGCGCGGCGTGACGCCGAGAACGTCGGCGAGACTCGCCGCGGTCGCCCAGCCCTCCTGACGGAGCAGGGTGGAGAGGAGCTGGTCCTGACGCTGTCGCGACATGATCCCTCCGACTTCCCCACGTGCTGACTGCACTGTCCTGGCGTGACCTCCATGATGTCAGCTACCGGGGTGGCCGTGCGCGGAAGCCGCTGTTCCGCGGGGGCGGAAAGGAACCTGTTGGCGCAGCACACCCGTTGGTTCACAGACTGTTCTCAGGAAGGTGGAATCAATGAGGATCCTCGTGGTGTGCGGCGCCGGTGCGTCCAGCACGTTCGTCGCCCAGCGGCTCCGGCGCGCGGCGACCAATGCCGGGCTCGACTGGGATGCTTCGGCCGGCATGGAGCATTCCGTCTCCGCCAGCGACCACGACCTGATCCTGGTCGGTCCCCATCTCGCCGACCGTCTCGACGCGATCCGCGATCACGCGCATTCGCCCGTCGCCGTGCTTCCGGACGACGTGTTCGCCGACCACGACGGCGCTCTCACCCTCGCGTTCGCACGATCCTTCCTCGACGACCTCAGGAACTCCCCGAAAGGAACATCATGACCGCCACACGCACCGTTCGGATCGGCTCCTCCCACGGCCTGCACGCACGACCCGCGAAGCTCTTCGCACAGGCCGCGAAGGAGTCGGGCCTCGCCGTCACCATCGCCAAGGACTCCGGCAAGCCGGTGAACGCCGCCAGCATCCTGGGCGTCATCTCCCTCGCCGTCGAGCACGGCGACTATGTGACCCTGACCGCGGACGGCGACGGCGCGGAAGACGTGCTCGACACCCTCACCGAGCTGCTCACGACGGACCACGACCAGGACGCCGCCGGATGAGCGAGCTGCGCGGTGTGGGAATCGGCCTCGGTGTCGCCCAGGGGCCCGTCGTCCGGATGACCGAGGCCATGCCCGCGCCCGACGAGACCCCCAGCAGCATCGGCGCAGAGGCCGAGCGCGCCAGGGTGCGCGAGGCGATCTCGGTCGTCGCCCAGGAGCTGACCGCGCGCGGCGAGACCGCGGGCGGCTCGGCGCAGGAGGTGCTCGAGGCGCAGGCGATGATCGCGGAGGACCCGACGCTGCAGGACGAGGTCGACGGACGAATCGACGCGGGAGCGACCGCCGAGCGGGCCGTGCACGACGCATTCGCCGGTTTCCGCGCGACCCTCGAAGCCGTCGGAGGCTACCTCGGCGAGCGCGCCGCCGACCTCGACGACATCGCCCAGCGGGTGCTCGCACGGCTGCGCGGTGTCGATGCCCCCGGCGTCCCGGACCCCGGGCATCCGTTCGTCCTCGTCGCGCGTGATCTCGCGCCGGCGGACACGGCGCTGCTCGACCTGGACAAGGTGCTCGCGCTGATCACCGTCGACGGTGGGCCCACCTCGCACACGGCGATCCTCGCCCGCGAGAAGGGCATCGTCGCGATCGTGGGCGTCGCCGACGGATTCACGCTCGCGAACGGCGACACGGTGATCGTCGACGCGGCCGCCGGTGTCGTGACGGTCGACCCGACGGCGGACGAGAAGGATCGCGCCGCTCAGCGCGCGGCCGCTCGCATGTCGGCCGATGCCGCACCACTGACTCCCGGCGCCCTCGCCGACGGCACGCCGATCGCGCTGCTGGCGAACCTGGGGAAACCCGCGGACGCGGCCGATGCGGTCGAACGGGGGGCCGAGGGCGTCGGGCTCTTCCGCACCGAGTTCCTGTTCCTGTCGTCATCGCAGGCGCCGACGATCGCGCAGCAGCGCGAGTCGTATCGCGAGCTGCTCGAAGCGTTCCCCGGCAAGAAGGTCGTCGTGCGGATGCTGGACGCCGGGGCCGACAAGCCGCTCGCGTTCCTCAACGACGCGCACGAGGAGAATCCGGCACTGGGGCTCCGCGGCATCAGGGCGCTGCGCGCGAGCGAGGACATCCTGCGCGAGCAGCTGACCGCCCTCGCAGAGGCGGATGCCCAGACCGACGCCGACCTGTGGGTCATGGCGCCGATGGTGGCGACCGTGGAGGAGACGGTGTACTTCACCACCCTCGCCCGCGACTACGGGCTGAAGACCGCCGGAGTCATGGTCGAGGTGCCCGCCAGCGCACTGCTCGCGGACAGGGTGCTCGCGCACGCCGACTTCGCCTCGATCGGCACGAACGACCTCACGCAGTACACGATGGCCGCCGATCGGATGCTCGGCTCGGTCGCCGGGCTGCAGGATCCCTGGCATCCCGCCGTCCTCCGCCTGGTGCGCGAGGTCGGAGATGCCGGGTCCCGTCTCGGCAAGCCGGTGGGGATCTGCGGCGAGGCCGCCGCCGACCCCATGCTCGCGGTCGTGCTCGTCGGTCTCGGCGCGACGAGCCTGTCGATGGCTCCGTCCGCTCTGGCGGACGTCAGGCACACCCTTTCCGAACGCACCCTCGACGAGGCCCGCAGCCTCGCACAGGTCGCACTGGCGGCGGACGACGCCGCCGGTGCCCGCAAGGCCGTAGCCGATGCCACAGCCGCCCTCTCCCCTCACCAGAAAGAGACGACATCATGACGACGACGTCACCCGCCGCCCAGAGAACGGGCGGCCTCCGAACAGGCGTGCAGCGCTTCGGCACGTTCCTGTCCGGAATGATCATGCCCAACATCCCCGCGCTGATCGCATGGGGGATCATCACCGCGTTCTTCATCCCGGTGGGCTGGACACCGAATGATCAGCTCTCCACTCTCGTGGGCCCGATCATCCACTACCTGCTGCCGATCATCATCGCGTACACGGGCGGCACGATCGTCTACAAGACCCGAGGCGGCGTCGTCGCGGCGATCGCCGTCATGGGCGCCATCGCCGGTTCGGATTACCTCATCGCCCAGGTGAACGCCACGCTCCCGGCCGACAACCAGCTCGGCCAGATCCACATGTTCATCGGCGCGATGATCATGGCGCCGCTCGCGGCGTACTCCATGAAGTGGCTCGACTCGCTGTGGGACGGCAAGATCAAGGCCGGCTTCGAGATGCTCGTGAACATGTTCTCGGCCGGCATCTGGGGATTCGTCCTCGTCGTGATCGGCTTCTACCCGGTGGCGTGGCTCGTCAACGGGCTGATGAACGTGCTCTCCACCGCCGTGAACTGGCTCGTCGAGACGAACCTGCTCCCTTTGACGAGCATCCTCATCGAGCCCGCGAAGGTGTTCTTCCTGAACAACGCGATCAACCACGGTGTGCTCACCCCGCTCGGCACGCAGCAGGCGGCCGAGAGCGGCAAATCGATCCTGTTCCTCCTCGAGGCGAACCCCGGCCCCGGCGTCGGTCTGCTCCTCGCGTTCACGATCTTCGGCATCGGCGCCGCGCGCGCCTCGGCCCCCGGGGCCGCGGTCATCCAGTTCGTCGGCGGCATCCACGAGGTGTACTTCCCGTTCGCGCTGATGAAGCCCGTCCTGATCCTCGCTCTGATCGCGGGCGGCATGACCGGTGTCACGACGAACATGCTGTTCGGTACCGGTCTGATCGCGCCAGCCGCGCCAGGAAGCATCATCGCCGTTCTCGGCCAGACCTTCCGCACCGACTATCTGGGAGTCATCCTCTCGGTCATCCTGTCGGCAGCGGTCACCTTCGTCATCTCGATGATCATCCTGCGGGCGAGCCGCAAGAAGGACCTGGCGAAGGAAGACGCCTTCGCGGCAGCCGTCGCCCAGACCGAGGCGAACAAGGGCAAGTCCTCCGACGCGCTCAGTGGACTGGCGGCGAAGGCGGCCGGCGCGGCGGCAGCCGGAGCAGCCGTGGCGACCGATCGTCGGATCGAGAACGTCGTGTTCGCCTGCGACGCCGGGATGGGATCGTCGGCGATGGGTGCGAGCGTGCTGCGCAACAAGTTCAAGAAGGCCGGGGTCGAGGGCGTCACCGTCACGAACCAGGCCATCGCGAACCTCGACGGCACGGCCGACCTCGTGATCACCCAGCAGCAGCTGACGGATCGCGCGAAGGCCCAGTCGCCGAACTCGATCCACGTGTCCGTCGACAACTTCATGAACTCTCCGAAGTACGAAGAGGTCGTCGAGATGGTCCGCGACCAGCGAAAGGAAACCCCATGAGCGTTCTGACCCTCGGCCAGGTCCGCATCCACTCCGGCAGCAGCACGCAGGAGGCTGCGCTCCAGGAGGCCACCGACATCCTCGTCTCCGCAGGAGCCGTCACACCCGCCTACGTCGACGCGATGCGCCAGCGCGAGGAGACCGTCTCGACCTACATGGGCAACGGCCTCGCGATCCCGCACGGCACGAACGACACGAAGGACGCGATCCTCGGTTCCGCGCTCTCGGTGGTCCGCTATGACGGCGGCGTCGACTGGGCCGGCGAGCCCGCGACGTTCGTGATCGGCATCGCGGGGCGGGGTGACGAGCACCTGGAGATCCTGTCGCAGATCGCGATCCTCTTCTCCGACGAGGACGACGTCGAGAAGCTCAACGTCGCGCAGACTCCGGACGAGCTGTTCGCGCTGCTCTCCGCCGTGAACGAGTGAGCCGTGATCGAGCGATGAGCGACGGACGGGCGATGAAGGCGGTCCACTTCGGCGCCGGCAACATCGGGCGCGGCTTCGTGGGCCTGCTACTGCACGAGGGTGGCTACGAGGTCGTGTTCTCCGACGTCGCCGACGCCCTCGTGGACGCCATCAACGCGGTCGACGAGTACACCGTGCACGAGGCGGGCCCCGGCGGCGTCGACCATGTCGTCACCGGGTTCCGCGCGGTGAACAGTCGCACCGACCCGGAGGCCCTCACCCAAGAGGTCGCGACGGCGGACGTCGTCACGACCGCAGTCGGACCCACCGTGCTGCGCTTCGTGGCACCGGCGATCGTCGCGGGTCTCGCGCAGCGCTCTCCCGACGCCCCACCACTTCAGGTGATGGCGTGCGAGAACGCGATCGGCGCGACGGACCTGCTCCGTTCGGAGATCCAGACGGCGGCCGGGGCGGATGCCGGAGACCTGATGTCGCGCGCGGTCTTCGCGAACACCGCCGTCGACCGCATCGTGCCGGCACAGCCCCCCGGCGGGGGTGTGGACGTCACGGTCGAGCCGTACTTCGAGTGGGCGATCGAGTCCGTCCCGTTCGGCGGCGCCCTGCCGAACATTCCCGGGGCGCACTTCGTCGAGGACCTCGCGCCGTTCATCGAGCGCAAGCTCTTCACGGTGAACACGGGACATGCCGCGACCGCCTACTTCGGTGCCCGCGCCGGTGTCGAGCGCATCTCCGACGCGCTGGCCGATCCCGACATCGCCGCCCGCGTGTCGGCGGCGCTCGAAGAGACATCGGCAGTGCTGGTCGCCGAGCACGGGCTCGATCCCGAGGATCTCGCGGACTACCGGGCGACGATCCTCGACCGGTTCCGTAACCCCTCCCTGGTCGACACCGTGCAGCGCGTCGGGCGACAGCCGCTCCGCAAGATCTCGAGGAACGAGCGGTTCATCGGGCCGGCGGCCATGGCCGCGGAGCGGGGTCTGCCCGCTGACGCCCTGGTCGCCGCTGTCGCCGCGGCGCTCGAGTTCGACGACGCCGACGACGAGCAGTCGGTCGAGCTCCAGAGGCTGTTGCGCTCCGAGGATGCGCGGGCGCTCACCGCGCTCACCACGGGACTCGACCCGGAGCATCCGCTGTTCGCCGCCGTCCGCGACGCCGTCGAGAAGCGACAGCAGGCACTCCGCGACGCCTGATCCCGCGCCGTGCCGAAGCGCCCCCGCCCACCCGATACGATCGGGAGCGGGGGCGCTTTCCCGAGCGCCGCCCTTTCGAGCATCGCCTTTTCGAGCACAGTGACGTGCGGGGAGCAGCATGAACAGATACGCCGTGATCGGCGCGGGCCCGTCGGGGCTGGCCACGGCTCGCGCGCTGCAGAAGCGCGGCATCGCGGTCGACGGGTACGAGGCGTCACACGGCGTCGGCGGCCTCTGGGACATCAGCAATCCACGCAGCACGATGTACGAGTCGGCGCACCTGATCTCGTCGCGCACGACGACCGAGTTCACGGAGTTCCCGATGCGCTCCCGCGTCGACTATCCCGGCCACCGGGTGATGCAGGCGTACTTCCGGGACTACGCGGAGCACTTCGACCTCGCCGGCCTGTTCCGGTTCGAGACGAGGGTCACGCGTCTCGAACCGCGTGACGGCGGATGGGACCTCGCGAGCGACGGGCCCGACGGCGCGCAGACGCGATGGTACGCCGGCGTCGTGCTCGCGAACGGGACGCTCGCGGAGCCAAACGTCCCGGACTTCCCCGGAGCCTTCGCGGGCGAGCTTCTGCACACCAGCGCCTACAAGTCGGCGGGGCAGCTCGCCGGCAAGCGGGTGCTCCTGATCGGCGCGGGCAACTCCGGCTGCGACATCGCGGTGGATGCCGTGCACCACGCGGCATCCGTCGACATGAGCGTGCGGCGCGGGTACTACTTCGTCCCCCGTTACCTGTTCGGCCGGCCCAGCGACACGCTCAACCAGGGGCGTCCGCTTCCCGCGAGGATCAAGCAGGCGGTCGACAGCCGCGTCCTGCGGGCCTTCACGGGCGATCCGGTCCGCTTCGGTTTCCCGAAGCCCCGCTACCGCATCTACGAGTCGCATCCCATCGTGAACACCATGGTCCTCAATCATCTGGGTCAGGGTGACCTGCGGATCCGGGCCGACGTCGAGCGCTTCGACGGGAGCACCGTGCACTTCCGCGACGGCAGCGCCGACGACTACGACCTCGTGCTCCTGGCGACCGGATACACGCTCGACTACCCCTTCGTGGACCGGGAGCACCTCCACTGGCAGGGCGCATCGCCACGCCTGTTCCTCAACCTGTTCCCCGCGTCGTTCAACGGGCTGTACGTGATGGGCATGATCGAGGCATCGGGCATCGGCTGGCAGGGCCGCTACGAACAGGCCGACCTCCTCGCCGCCTATCTCGACGCGGTCGAGCGCGATCCGGCACGTGCGGCACGCTTCCGTGACCGCGTCACCGCGGCGCCCTGGCCGGACCTGACCGGCGGATACCACTACCTCGGACTCGACAGGATGGCGTACTACGTGAACAAGGACGCCTACCGCGGTGCCGTCCGTCGCGAGAAGAGCGCCCTGGAGGCATCGGCATGAACGTCGACGACGTCGTCCTCTCGTTCACACCAGGAACCCTGACCATCCTCAACGTGGTGCTCGGGCTGATCATGTTCGGGATCGCCCTCGACACCGCTCCGAGCGACTTCCGCGTCGTGGCGAAGCATCCGAAGCCCTTCGTCATCGCCCTCCTCGCTCAGCTGCTCCTGCTGCCGATCGCCACCTTCCTGCTGACGCTGGTGCTCCCGGTCCCGCCGTCGATGGCGCTCGGCATGCTGCTCGTGGCGTGCTGCCCGCCCGGCAACATCTCCCAGGTGCTCACGCACCGGTCCGGCGGCAACGTCGCGCTCTCGGTGTCGCTGACCGCGGTGGGCAACCTCCTGTACATCGTCGCGATGCCCCTGAGCATCACGTTCTGGGGGTCGCTGCATCCGACCGCGCGCACGCTGCTGCGCGACGTCGCCCTCGACCCGTGGCGGATGCTGCTGGAGATCCTGCTCATCGTCGGCCTCCCCTTCGCGCTCGGCCTCCTGCTGCGGGCGAAGGCCCCCGGCCTGTCCGCCCGCGTGCAGCCCGTCGTGAAGTGGTTCAGCCTCATCGCCCTGCTCGGCTTCATCGTCGCAGCGCTCGTCGGCAACTGGGCGGTCTTCGTGCAGGTCCTCGGCGTGATCCTCCTGGTGGTCGCCGTGCACGACGCCGTGGCGCTGGCTCTCGGATACGGCACGGCGGTCGTCGGCGGCCTCGGCACCCGCGAACGGAAGGCGATGACGTTCGAGGTCGGCATCCGCAACGCGGGTCTCGGCCTCGGCCTGGTCTTCCTGTTCTTCGACGGGCTCGGCGGCATGGCCATCGTCGCCGGCTGGTGGGGCATCTGGGACATCATCGCCGGCCTGGTCCTCGCGGGGCTCTGGGCGCGGCACACGAAGAGACGCACCGGCTCGACGACCGGCGATGCCAGCGGACGCACCGCGACCGAGGCCGCTCCGTGACGCGGGTGCTGATCACCGGGGGCGGCGGGTTCCTCGGATCCCACGTCGCACGCGCACTGGCCGCCAGAGACGACGTCGAGCTCGTCGTCTCCGCGGATCTGCGCACCGGCGTCGCACGACGCGGAATCCTGGACGTCGTGCTCGACGTGCAGGACGCCGATGCGATCGCTCCCCTGTTTCGGGAGCACCGCATCGACACCGTCGTGCACCTCGCCGCTATCGTCAACCCGGGGCGGGACGTCGACCGGGAGTACCGCGTCGACGTCGAAGGATCGGCGAACGTCCTCGCGGCGTGCGTCTCGGCCGGTGTGCGGCGGATCGTGGTCTCCAGTTCCGGCGCCGCCTACGGCTACCACGCCGACAACCCGGAATGGATCGACGAGGACCAGCCGCTCCGCGGCAACGACGCCTTCCCGTACTCGCGGCACAAGCGCCTCGTCGAGGAGATGCTCGCCGAGCATCGCACGACCCACCCCGAGCTGGAACAGGTCGTGTTCCGCATCGGCACGATCCTGGGGCCCTCCGTGCGCAATCAGATCACCGCACTGTGGGACGGCCGCCGCATCCTCCGCATCGCTGGCTCCGACTCCCCCTTCGTGTTCGTCTGGGTGGACGATGTCGCGGACGCCATGGTGCGGGCGGCGACCGACGGCCCGGCCGGAGTCTTCAACGTCGCGGGCGACGGGCGGATGACGGTGCCCGAGATCGCGGCGCGGCTGGGCAGACGCCAGCTCGTGCTCCCCGCCTGGGCGCTCGCCTCTGCGCTGCGGATCGGACGGATGCTGCGCCTCACCGAGCATGGTCCGGAGAAGGTGCCGTTCCTGCGGTTCCGGCCCGTCCTGGCGAACAGGCGGCTCAAGGAGGAGTTCGGCTTCGTCCCGACGCGCACCACCCGCGAGGCGTTCGAAGAGTACCTCGCCACCCACCCATCGGTCGGCGGCGCTGCCGGAAGGCGTCCTGCGGCGGAGTAGCGTTGACCTGTGCAGAGGAAACGGGGTCGTCGCGTCCTGAAGTGGGTGCTCTGGAGCCTCGCGATCGTGCTGGTGCTCGGTGTCGGCGGGATCGTCGCCTGGAGCCAGATCGGCGTCATGCCCGCCGAGCCGGGACCGCTGGCCGGTGTCCGCGAGAACGCCGCGATCACCGTCGAGGACGCCGAACAGGGGATCGTCCTCGCTCCGGCCGACGGAGAATCCGAGCTCGGCCTGGTCTTCATCCCCGGCGCGAAGGTCGATCCCTGGGCATATGCCGCGATCCTGCAGGGACTCGCGGAGGACGGGGTCACGGTGGTGATCACCCGCCCCTGGTTGAACCTCGCCTTCTTCGATCCGCGCGGGCTCGACTCCTTCACGTCGGCCGCGCCGGGCGTCGATGTCTGGAGTGTGGGCGGGCACTCCCTCGGCGGCGTGCGCGCCTGTCAGCTCGCGGCCGATGCGGATGCGCTCGTGCTCTTCGGCTCGTACTGCGCGACGGATCTCTCCGCGAGCGAGCTGCCGGTGCTCAGTCTCGCCGGCAGCGATGACGGGCTCTCCACTCGGGAGAAGATCGATGCCGCGCGAGATCAGCTTCCCGCCGATGCGGAGATGGTCGAGATCGAGGGCGCATCGCACGCGTCCTTCGGCGACTACGGTGCACAGGCCGGCGACGGCACGCCCACGATCTCGATGGACGACATGCACGCCGAGGTCACGGAGCGCGCGGGCGCCTTCCTCGGAGAACTCGTCCGCTGATCCGCGCTCACCGGGAGAGCGGTCGCACGGCGTCCAGCAGCGGATGCAGATGCCGCGTGCGCAGCACGGCGGACGCTGACGCCGCTCCCGCAGCGAGAGCGGCCGCGACACCGGCCCCCGAGAGCCGGGCGTCGAGGACGCCGGCGAAGAAGGCGTCCCCCGCACCGTTCGTATCGGTGACCTCGACGGGGACCGCCGCCACACGGTGCTCGGCGCCGTCCTCGTCGATCGCCACGGCTCCGTCCGCCCCGAGCGTGCAGACGGCGAGGCGGGATCCGGCGGCTATGCATCGGCGGAGGAACGCCACCGGGTCGTCGAGCCGATCGGCGTTGCAGAAGATCGCATCCGCGGCGGCCAGGAACGGCCGATGGAACTCGGCTTCCCCGTCGTAGTCGTGCACGTCGACCCAGATCGGCGTACCGACCGCGCGCGCCAGCGGCAGCAGCCGCTCGGACTCCGCTCCGAGATCGAGCACGACCACGTCGGCCGCGGCCATCGCAGCCCGCACGGCGTCGTCGAGGGCGCCCGCCGTCGCCCGCGGGGCGGCGAGGTACAGCGAGACCCGTTCACCCCCGCGGGTCATCAGGTTGAGATGCCGCTCCGTCACTCCGTCCGCCCAGCGCACGTTCACCCCGGCGGCGCGCAGTGCATCGCGGAGCCTGTCACCCTGCTCGTCGTCTCCCGCCTGCGCATACAGCGTCGTCGCACGCCCGAGCGCCGTGAGGCTGAACGCCTTTCCGGCGCTCGTCCCGCCGACCGTCTCCCACGTCTCCTCCGCGAACTGCATGTGCGGGACAGGCTCAGGGAGCCGGTCGAGGACGACGATGGTGTTCCACGAGGCGGGGCCGACGATGAGCACGGAAGCAGGCATGCGACCATCCTGCCGGGACATCGGGCGTCAGCCGATGCGCTTGATCAGCGCGTCCAGTCCCATCCCGTAGTCGATGCGCACGACGGGAAGCGCGAGCTTGTCGGTGCCGATCGTGACATAGCCCGGCTCGATCGTCCGCGCCATCTCATAGCCGGCCTGCAGGACGCCCTGCTTGGCCGTGTCGTTGTAGTGCCCGAACGGGTAGGCGATGACCTCGCGGACGCCGAGGATGTCACCGGACATGTTGAGGTCCGCGGCGATCTCGTCGGGCGTCCAGTTGACGATGCGACCCTGGCCGTTGGCCCCGGCCTGGTGCATGTCGTGCGTGTGCGAACGCCGGAGGACGTAGATGGACGGCGGCGGGTCCGAGCGGTACGCCGTGATCATGAACGAGGTCGTGAGCAGCTCGTACTTCTCCACGAGCGGCACCGCGAGGTCGAACCAGGTCTGATCCGCATCGTCGTCCGTGATGATCACCGAACGGGCGGGAAGGTACAGACGCCCGTCGATGAAAGCACTCAGCTCGTCCCACGTCGGCAGGTAGAAGCCCGTCGTGGCGATGTGGTTCATCTGGGCGTCGAAGTCGCCGATGTACGCGTAGTTCCCCCGCAGCCACCCGGACTCGCCGTCGGGGTTCGTCGTGAACTGGTGGTACATCAGGATCGAGACCTGCGTGTTGGCGGCGACGTTCTCCTCCGGCGTCGTCCAGGCGCCGTGGAGCTCGATCTGCTGGTCGGTGCACGTCACCGGATCGGCGCCGTTGACACGGGCCTCGGGGGTGAGAGCCGCGGCGTCGTCCGGCGTCGCGTACCAGCCGGCGAAGACCTGCCCATCCGACGCAGGGATCGGCAGCGCCACGTAGAGGCCGTTCTGCCACTGCAGCATGGGATCCTGCACGATGCCGTCACCGGCGAAGGACACCGCGCAGGCCAGCGGATTGTCGGCGTCGGCGAGGATCTGCTCGGCGGCCGAGAGCGGTTCGGGCTCGGGCTCCGGCGTGGGAAGGTCCGACGCCGTCGTCGTCGGCTTCTTCTCCGCGTCGGGCGTCCCGTTGGTCCAGACGAAGGCGGCGACGGCGCCCCCGCCCAAGAGAACGACGGCGGCGCCCACGATCACGGCGAGAACGCTCGCCCGACGTCGAGTGGTGCGGGACATCTCAGTCGTTGAATCCTTCGGCGATCATCTCGACGAGCTCTTCGCGCTCTTCGACTGGCAGGAAGGCGGCCGCGGCCGCGTTGAACTGGAAGGTCTCGAGGTCGTCGAGGTCGTACTCGAATGCCTCGACGAGCAGGGCGAGCTCGCGGGTGAGGGACGTGGCGCTCATGGTGCGGTTGTCCACGTTGACCGTGACCGCGAAGCCGAGCTGGTAGAGCAGGTCGAACGGGTGGTCGGCCAGCGTGGTACCCCATGCGGCGATGGCCCCGGTCTGCAGGTTCGACGACGGGGAGAGCTCCAGCGGGATCTCGCGATCGCGCACCCAGCGGGCCAGCTCACCGAACTGCACCTGCACCTCGTCGCCCTCCTGGGTGACGACCTGGAGGTCTTCCGCGATGCGCACGCCGTGGCCGAGGCGCAGAGCGCGACCGTCGAGCAGTGCCGAGCGGATCGATGCGGGTCCGGCGGCCTCACCGGCGTGCACGGTCACCGGGAAGAAGTTCTCGGCGAGGTAGTCGAAGGCCTTGCGGTGGTTCGACGGCGGGAAGCCGTCCTCGGGCCCGGCGATGTCGAAGCCGACGGCACCCCGTCCACGGAAGTCGACCGCGAGCTCGGCGATCTCCAGAGAGCGATCCGTATGGCGCATCGCGGTGATCAGCTGGCCGACGCGGATGCTGCGACCGTCGCGGTCCGCGGCGTCCTCGCCCTCCTCGATGCCCTGCTGCACGGCCTCGACAGTCTGCTCCAGCGTGAGGCCACGGCTCAGATGCTGCTCCGGAGCCCAGCGCACCTCGCCGTAGATCACGCCGTCCGCTGCCAGGTCCTGGACGAACTCGCGCGCGACGCGCGTGAGTCCCTCCTGCGTCTGCATCACGGCGGTGGTGAGGTCGAAGGTCTTCAGATACTCCACGAGCGAGCCGGAGTCGCTCTGCTTCGCGAACCAGCTGCCGAGCGCGGCGGGCTCCGCCTCCGGCACCTCGAGGCCGATCTCGTCCGCCAGCTCGATGATCGTGGCCGGTCGCAGGGCGCCGTCCAGGTGGTCGTGCAGCGACACCTTGGGCAGGCTGCGGAGGGAGATCCCCTGGATGGTGACGTCGCCGTTCGCATCGATCGACATGGTGATCCTCTCGGTGGCGGAAGTGCTGAGTTCAGGTTAGCGGTCGCCGTCAGGCGGTGATGCGCTCGCGCACGATGGGACCGGCGGCCGGCGCCTTGTCCCCGATCGCCCACGAGCCCTCGAGCGCCTCGATCGCCCGCGGGAACCGCGCCTCGTCCGCCGCGGACAGCGTGAACAGCGGCTGCCCGGCGTCGACACGATCGCCCGGCTTGACGTGCAGGTCGATGCCCGCCTCGAAGACCACCGGGTCCTCGGCACGGGCCCGGCCCGCCCCCAGACGCCAGGCGGCGATACCGAACGGCAGCGCGTCCATGCGGGTCACGACGCCGTCGGTCGGAGCCGTGACGACGTGCGTCTCACGAGCGGTCGGCAGCTCGGCATCCGGGTCGCCGCCCTGGGCGCGGATCATCGCCTTCCAGCTGTCCATCGCACGGCCGTCGTCGAGGGCGGCCTCCACGTCGGCATCCGGCTTCCCGGCGAGGGAGAGCATCTCCTGCGCGAGCGCGATGGTCAGCTCGCGCACGTCGGAGGGGCCGCCGCCGGCGAGGATCTCCACGGATTCGCGCACCTCGTTGGCGTTGCCGATCGCGAACCCCAGCGGGACGTTCATGTCGGTCAGCAGCGCGGTCGTCGCGACACCGGAATCGGTGCCGAGCGCGACCATCGTGCGGGCCAGCTCCCGGGCGCGATCGATGTCCTGCATGAAGGCGCCGGAGCCGAACTTGACGTCGAGAACGAGTGCGTCGGTGCCCTCGGCGATCTTCTTCGACATGATGCTCGACGCGATCAGCGGGATGGCCTCGACCGTTCCCGTCACGTCGCGCAGAGCGTAGAGCTTCTTGTCGGCGGGTGCGAGGCCCGACCCCGCCGCACAGATGACCGCTCCCACGTCGCCCTGCATCTGCGCGAACATCTCCTCGTTGCTGAGCGCCGCGCGCCAGCCGGGGATGGACTCGAGCTTGTCGAGCGTGCCGCCGGTGTGACCGAGGCCACGACCGCTCAGCTGCGGCACCGCCACGCCGAACGACGCCACCAGCGGCGCGAGCGGAAGGGTGATCTTGTCACCGACGCCGCCCGTGGAGTGCTTGTCGACGGTCTTCTTGCCGAGCGAGGCGAAGCTCATCCGCTCCCCCGACGCGATCATCGCATCGGTCAGCACGCGGATCTCGTCGCGCTCCATGCCGCGCTGGAAGATCGCCATCGCGAACGAGGCCATCTGCGCGTCGGAGACGTAGCCGCGGGTGTAGGCGTCGACCATCCACCGCAGCGCCTTCTCGGGCACGGCGCCGCCGTCCCGCTTGGCGCGGATGACATCCACTGCATCGTAGGGCTCGACGGTCATCGTGCATCCTCCAGGTCTCGGGGCCCGAACGCGTCGGGCAGCACCTCGTCGATCGTGCGGATGCCGGAGACGGTCTCCAACAGCATCCCGGGCATGGCGTGCTCGAAGAGCAGCTGGCGGCAGCGACCGCACGGCATGATCGTCTGCCCGTCGTTGTTGACGCACACGAACGCGACCAGCTGGCCGCCGCCCGACATGTGCAGGTCGCCGACGAGCGCGCATTCGGCGCACAGCGTCACGCCGTAGGAGGCGTTCTCGACGTTGCAGCCGGCGACGATGCGTCCGTCGCCGACGAGCGCCGCTGCGCCGACGCGATACCGCGAGTACGGCGCGTACGCCTTCGTCATGGCATCGGTCGCGACCTGACGGAGCTCGTCCCAGTCGATGTCAGTCATTGTGGAGCTTCCTTCTTCGGGACACGGCTAGGACTTGATGTACGGCTTGCCGTCTGCCGCGGGTGCCTTGATCTGTCCCGCGAATCCGGCGACCGCGAGCAGCGTCACCAGGTACGGGAGCATCAGCATGAACTCGCCGGGAATCGGCGTCTTCAGGATCGAGAGCAGGTTCTGCAGGTTCGTCGCGAAGCCGAACAGCAGCGCGGCGAGCGTCGCACGGATCGGGTCCCAGCGACCGAAGATCACGGCGGCGAGGGCGATGAAGCCGAGACCCGCCGTCATGTCCTTGCCGAACTGCGGCACCGAGACGAGCGTGAAGTACGCACCGCCCATGCCCGCGATCGCACCGGCCAGCAGCACGTTCCAGAACCGGGTCGGGTTGACCTTGATGCCCACGGTGTCGGCGGCCTGCGGGTGCTCGCCGACGGCGCGCAGGCGCAGACCCCAGCGGGTGCGGTACAGGCCCCAGGCCACGACGGCGACGGTGACGAACATCAGATACCCGATGAACGTCTGGTTGAAGAGCACGGGGCCGATGATCGGGATGTCGCTCAGCACGGGGATCTCGATGCGCGGGAAGCGCACCGGGGTGTTCAGCGTCGCCTCGTTCGGAGCGAGCAGTGCCCCGTAGAGGAAGCCGGTGAGACCGGTGACGAGCACGTTGAGCACGACGCCGACGATGACCTGCTCGACGAGGTACTTGATCGCGAAGGCGGCGAGCACGCTGGCCACCAGAACGCCGCCGATCATCGCTCCGACCAGCCCGACGAACGGGTTGCCGGTGATGCTGGAGAGGAGCGCAGCCGAGAAAGCGCCGAGCAGCAGCTGTCCTTCGATGGCGACGTTCACGACGCCGGCGCGTTCGCCGATGACGCCGCCCAGGGCGCCGAACACGAGCGGTACCGACAGCGACACCGCGCCGAAGAGCAGGCTCGTGACCGGGACGAGTCCGCCGGCGGATGCCCAGACGAGGAACGCGAAGACGGCGAGCGTGCTGAACGCAACGACCAGCCACAGCGAGGGCTTGCGATACGTCCATGCGCGGAGGAATGCTCCGACCGTCAGGACGACGAGGATGCCGAACACGACCCAGAAGGTCGAGGCCGTCGGGAGGGCGACGTCGGGCAGCGCGAGCGCCGACGACTTGTCGGAGAGTCGGAAGGTGCTGGTGCCGTCGCGCGGAACGAACACGAAGAGGATCGCGAGGAGCGCAGCGGCGACGGCCAGCACGATCGGCGCCTTGAGGTGCCGCTGCTTCACGGTCGCGAGCTGCACCGTGCCGTCGGCTGCCTCGGTGTGCACGAGAGACATCATGCCGTCACCGCCTTCTTCGCGGCCTTGGCTCGGAGCCGGGCCGCCTTCTCGATGTCGGTCTTGGGCAGGAAGAACACGGCGCGCAGCAGCGGCGGCGCGGCGATGAAGAGCACGACCAGGGACTGCACGACCAGCACGATGTCGACCGGGATGTCCTGCGCCTGCATCGAGAACGATCCCGCCTTGAGTGCGCCGAACAGGATGCCGGCGGCGAAGGTGCCCCAGGCGCGGCTGCGTCCGAGGAGCGCGACGGTGATCGCATCGAAGCCGATGCCGGCGTCGATCGTCTCGGTGACACCGGTCGTGACCGCACCCTGGATCTGGTTCATGCCCGCGAGGCCCGCGAGGCCTCCGGCGAACAGCATCGCGTAGACGTAGACCCGCTGCACGCTGATGCCCGCCGCACGCGCCGCGTGCGGGTTCTCGCCGACGGCGCGCATCCGCATGCCGAGCGACGATCGCTCGATGAGCCACCAGACGAACAGCGTCGCCACGACCACGACCACGAATCCGAAATCGAGAAGGGGGAACTGCGGCCCGAGCAGCGTCGGGAACTGCGCGCTCTCCGGCGTGGCCGACCCCAGTGCCTGGTTCGTACCCGGCTTCTGCAGGAGGCCCGGTGTGCGGATCATCCAGAGCAGCAGGTAGTACGCGATGTAGTTGAGCATGATCGTGAGGATCACCTCGTGCGCACCGGTGCGTGCCTTGATGAGGCCGGCGATGGCACCCCAGAGCGCGCCGCCTGCGATACCGGCGATCAGCGTCACGGGGATGTGCAGCCACAGCGGCAGGTCGAGCGAGAAGGTCAGCAGAGCGGCGACCGCGACACCGATGAGCATCTGGCCGCGTGCACCGATGTTGAACAGTCCCACACGGAACGCGAGTGCGACACCGAGGCCCGCGGCGATCAATGGCGCTGCGAAACCGAGGGTGTTGGTGAGCGGACGGATCTGCGCCGCGAAATCAGCGCCGCGCGCGTTGAAGATCGCACCGCGGAACAGCGCCTCGTACCCGTTGTACACCGCGTTCCAGGCGGCGGCGATCGTGTCGCCGGGCTTCGCGAAGAAGTAGCCGGAGGCCTCCTGCACGTCTTCGTTGGTGGAGGCGATGAGGATGCCGCCGACGATGAGCGCCAGGACGATCGCGAGGACCGTCGTGACGGCGCTGCCGCGCAGCATCTCCTTGAGGATGACGTTGCCGCGGGGCGGCGGCGGCACATCGGAGGAATCGCGGGGAACCGTGCCGGTCGGCGTGCCGAGCTGCTCCGGGGGGATGCCCTTGGTCACGTCTCCCGCGCCGGGCGTCGATCCGCTCACGCCGCCACCTCTCCTTCAGCCGCTCCGGCCATCATGAGTCCGAGTGTCTCTCTGGGGGTGTCGCCCGGCACGATGCCGACGATCGCTCCGCGGTACATGACCGCGATCCGGTCGGCGAGGGCGGCGACCTCGTCGAGCTCGGTGGAGACGACGATCACGGGGACGCCCGAGTCGCGCGTCTCGATGATCCGTTTGTGGATGAACTCGATCGAGCCGACGTCGACGCCGCGAGTCGGCTGTGCGGCGACCAGCAGCCGCAGTTCGCGGCTCATCTCGCGCGCGATGACGACCTTCTGCTGGTTGCCGCCCGAGAGCGTGCCGGCCGGAGTGTCCGGCCCCTGCGTGCGGATGTCGTACTCGCGGATGCGCTCCTTGGCGAAGGCGTCGAGCACACCCCGCAGGATGGTTCCACCGCGGCTGAAGGTGCGGTCGTCTGTGCGGTCGAGGATCAGGTTCTCCGCGACGGAGAAGCCGGCGACCAGTCCGTCTTCGGTCCGGTCCTCGGGGACGAAGCCCACGCCGGCGTCGAGGATCGCGCGCACGCTCTTGCCGACGAGTTCCGTCCCGTCGAGCGTGATGCTCCCCTCCACGCGTGCGGCGAGGCCGACGATGGCCTCCACCAGCTCGGTCTGGCCGTTCCCCTGCACGCCCGCGATCGCGAGGACCTCACCGGGGCGCACCGCGAAGTCGATGCCGTCGACGACGATCGCGCCGGCGGGTGTGAGCACCCGCAGACCCGAGATCTCGAGTCCTCCGTCGCCGAGACGGGGCGCGTCCTTGTGCACCGTGAGCTCGACGGCGCGTCCGACCATGAGCGAAGCGAGCTCGGCGTTCGTCGCCGAGGGCGAGGCCTCGCCGACCACGCGTCCGAGACGGACGATCGTGATCTTGTCGGCGACTTCGCGCACCTCGCGGAGCTTGTGGGTGATGAAGACGATCGCCGTGCCCTCGTCGCGGAGCTGGCGCATGATGCCCATGAGCTCGTCCGTCTCCTGCGGGGTCAGCACGGCCGTCGGCTCATCGAAGACGAGCACCTTGGCATCGCGGGAGAGAGCCTTGATGATCTCGACGCGCTGCTGGACGCCGACCGGGAGGTCGCCGACGAGCGCGTCGGGGTCGATGTCGAAGCCGAACCGCGCTGCCACCGATCGCACGTGCTCTCGCGCCTTCGCGATGTCGAGCGTGCCGAGGGCCTTGGTCTGCTCGTGGCCGAGCATCACGTTCTCCGCCACCGTGAAGACGGGCACGAGCATGAAGTGCTGGTGCACCATGCCGATCCCGGCCGCCATCGCGTCACCGGGGCCGCGGAAGCGCTGCACGACGTCGTCGAGGAGGATCTCGCCCTCGTCGGCCTGATAGAGGCCGTACAGGACGTTCATCAGCGTGGACTTGCCTGCGCCGTTCTCACCGAGCAGCGCGTGGATCTGCCCCGGTTCGACCACCAGATCGATGTGGTCGTTGGCGACGAGAGTACCGAATCGCTTGGTGATGCCGCGAAGTTCGAGCTTCATATCTGCACCTTATCCAGAAGAGTCGTCCAGAAGGATCTTCGTCCGATCACAGTGCGGGGCGAGTGGCATCCTGCACACCACTCGCCCCGCACTTGGACCGGCTGCGACTTACGGGGAGTTCTTCGACTCAACCTTGATGTCACCGGAGATGATCTGCTCCTGGAGCGCCGCGATCTCGTCGAGGAGCCCGTCCGGGAGCTCGGCTTCGAAGTCGCCGAAGCCGGAGAGCTTGACGCCCTCGTTCTCGAGCGTTCCGACGTACGGAGCCGGGTCGAAGTCGCCGGCGGCGGCAGCGGTGGTCGCGTCCTTCACGGCGACGTTGATCGCCTTCATGATCGAGAACATCGTGACGCCCGCGACGCTCGGGTCGGCGACCGCGAGGTCGCTGTCGACACCGATCATCAGCGTGTCCTTGCCGCTGTCGGCGATCGCCGCCGCAGCGCTCTGGTAGACGGGGCCACCGACGGGAAGGATGACGTCGACACCCTGGTCGAGCACGCCCTGAGCGGTCTGCTTGGCGGTGTCGTTCGCGTCGAAGCCGCCCGTGAAGGAGCCTTCCTGCGTGGCGACGTCCCAGCCGAACACCTGGACGGCGGCCGACTTGTCCTCGTTGTACTTGTCGACGCCGAGCGAGAAACCGTCCATGAACACGGCGACGGACGGGATCTGCATTCCGCCGAAGGTGCCGACCTTGTTCACGCCGCTCTGCGCGGACCAGCCGGCCGCGGCGTATCCGCCGAGGTAGGCGGCCTGAGCCGTGTCGAAGACGAGCGGCTTGATGTTCGGAGCATCGGTGGTGCCGTCGAAGTCGGTGTCTGCGTAGTCATCGATGATCGCGTAGTCGATCTCGGGGTTCGCGAGCGCCGACTCGACCGTCGCGGCGGCCAGCTTGAAGCCGACGGCGACGATGAGCGAGCAGCCCTCGGAGACCGCGGTCTCGAGGTTCGGCGCGTAGTCGTTGTCATTCGCCGACTCGAACTCGAGCGGCTTGACGTCGAGCTCCTCCGCGGCGGCGTCCATGCCTTCCTTCGCCGACTGGTTGAACGACTTGTCGTTCCAGCCGCCCGCGTCGGAGACGAGGCAGGGGAGGAAGTCGGAGTCCGCAGCGCCCTCCGAACCGCCGGCGTCATCGGTCGGGGCCTGGCCGCAGCCGGCAAGTGCGAAGATGACGCCCGCGGCGATTGTCGCGCCGAGCAGCTTCTTGGTGGTGGAGATGGTCAACTGATGCCTCCCTCAACGAAACCGCGGCCATCGCGGATCGATCAAAGTTACCTACTGTTTCAACTTTTGTACGCGCTCGCCCCGCACGTGCTGGCGAAAGGTTACAAAGCTGAAACCAACCCAGCCGATGAGCATCCGGCGGCGCTCATCAGAGCACGTCGCCCTGCCCGTTCAGCTTGAGGGACTCCACGACGCCCTTGACGCGCTGCGCGTGCTGCACGGTCGTGACCAGCAGGGCGTCTGGGGTGTCGACCACGACGATGTCCTGCACGCCCACCAGGCTGATGACGCGGGAGGTCTGACTGACGAGGATGCCGCTCGCGGCATCCGAGAGCACGCGTGCGTTGGGGCCGAGAACGGCCAGATCGTTCTTCCGCCCGTTCGTGATGAGCTTGGTGAGCGAGGCGAAGTCGCCGACGTCGTCCCAGTCGAAGTGTCCTGGCACGACGGCCAGTCGGCCGCGCCGGGCTGCCGGCTCCGCGACCGCGTAGTCGATCGCGATCTTCTTCAGGCGCGGCCAGATCCGGTCGACCGCAGGTCCGCGGCGATCGCGGTCGTCCCATGCCTCGGCGAGCTCGAGCAGTCCGGCGTGCAGCTCGGGCTCGTTGGCGGCGAGCTCCTCCAGCAGCACGCTCGCCTTGGCGATGAACATGCCGGCGTTCCAGAGATAGCCGCGATCGGCGAGATAGGCCTTCGCCGTCTCCAGGTCCGGCTTCTCGACGAAGCTCTCCACGAGGGCGGCCTCGCGGGCACGCTCGACGACGAGCTCCGGGCCCTTCTTGATGTAGCCGAATCCGATCGCCGGTTCCGTGGGCGCGATCCCGATCGTGCAGATGTACCCCTCGCGGGCGACCTTGACGGCGTCGCGGACGGCGAACTCGAACACGCGCGTGCCACGGATCACGTGGTCGGCGCTGAACGATCCGATGATCACGTCGGGGTCGCGGCGGTGCAGGATCGCTGCGGCCAGTCCGATCGCGGCGGCCGACTCGCGCGGCTCGGACTCGAGGAACACGTTGAGATCGGCGATGCCGGGGAGCTCCGCCTCGACCGCGGCACGGTGCGCGCGACCGGTGACGACCGCGATCCGGTCAGGACCCGTGAGGGGCACCAGCCGATCCCACGTGTCGCGCAGCAGCGAGTGCCCGGAACCCGTGAGGTCGTGGAGGAACTTGGGGGCGTCGGCGCGCGAGAGAGGCCACAGCCTGCTGCCGATGCCGCCGGCGGGGATCACCGCATAGAAGTCCTGGATGGGCGAGGTCATCGAGCCAGCGTAGCGGGGGGCCCTTCGACCGAGCCGGATGCCGCCGCCGATATTCTGCGCCGCGACCTGCGCAGCCGCTATGGTCGTCGCCATGCGCCAGTCCCCCCGACGAATGCTCGTCCGTGCCGGTCGCATGATCGCCGCGGCGATCGCTGTGACGCTCGGGGCGGCGCTCCTCGCACCCGCCGCCGCGTCCGCGGCAGGCGGACCCGCCGGTGAGGTCTTCACGCTGACGAACGCCCAGCGCACGCAGGCCGGCCTCCCCGCGCTCGTGTCGGACGCCGCCCTCGACGCGGCCGCGGCGGAGTGGGCGCAGCACCTGGCGTCGACGTGCACGTTCGAGCACAGCACCTCGTCATGGCGGAGCTCGCGCGTCGCCGCGTTCGGCTGGGTCTCGACAGGCGAGAACATCGCGGCGGGTCAGCCGGATGCCGCCGCGGTGGTCAGCAGCTGGATGAACTCCAGCGGCCACCGCGTCAACATCCTCGACGCGCGGTACACGGGCCTCGGCGTCGGCTATGCGACCGGCACCTGCTACCGGACGTACTGGGTCCAGATCTTCGCCATCGGCTCCCCCGTGAAGCGTCTCTCCGGCGGCGCCGGCGATCTCACCGGCGACCGAGCCGCGGACATCCTCGCCCGGACGTCGACGGGCGACCTCCTGATCTACCCGGGCTCCGGGACCGGCGGGTTCCAAGGCGCCGTCACGGCCGTCGCGGGCTGGGGAGACCGCCCCTTCACGACACTCGGCGACTTCTCCGGCGACGGCATCCCCGACACCGCGCGCACCGAGGCCGACGGCAGACTGATGCTCTACGCCGGGAACGGTCGGGGCGGCTTCCTCGCCCCCGTGCAGATCGGCAACGGCTGGACGTTCTCGCAGCTGATCGGCGGCATCGACTTCTCCGGCGACGCGATACCCGATGTGATCGGGCGCACATCGGGCGGCGACCTCTTCCTCTATCCGGGCAACGGGCGCAGCGGCTGGCTCGCCGGTGGCACGAAGATCGGAAACGGGTGGCAGACGATGGACACGATGTTCCACGCCGGCGACTTCAACGGCGACGCACGCGGCGACCTCATCGCCCGCAGGGTCGACGGGACCCTTTGGATCTACCCGACGACCGGACGCGGCAGCTGGGGCACGCCGTCGCAGATCGGTGTCGGGTGGGCATCGCTCACTGCGGTGTTCGGGGCGGGCGACTTCAACGGCGACGGCACCCAGGACATCGTCGCCCGGACCTCGGCCGGAGCACTCCTGCTCTACGCTGGCAACGGCCGTGGCGGATTCCTCGCGTCCAGGACCATCGGCAGCGGCTGGAACGGGATGAGCCAGATCGGGTGACCGGCGGCGGCGCAGCTCTCTCGACGTCGAGATAACTTAGGGTCCCCTTCGTCGCTCCCCCTCCGCAGACGGGAATAGGATGGACAGCGATCGGGCGTGCCTGACACTTGCGCAGCACGCGACCGAGTCACATCGATCCAGGGAGGACGACCGTGTCCACAAGCGCTCGCTTGACACCGTCGATTTCGGAAACCACTTCCAAGACCCCCCGCGGCACCCTCTACCGGGGTCGCGAAGGCATGTGGTCGTGGGTGCTTCATCGCATCACCGGAGTCGCCATCTTCTTCTTCCTGTTGGTGCACGTGCTCGACACGGCGCTGATCAGGGTGTCGCCGGAGGCGTACAACGCCGTCATCGGCACATACAAGAACCCGATCATGGCGCTCGGCGAGGTCGTGCTGGTCGCCGGCATCGTGTTCCACGCGATGAACGGCCTCCGCATCATCGCCATCGACTTCTGGTCGAAGGGCGCCAAGTACCAGCGCCAGCTGTTCTGGGGCGTGCTCGCGGTCTGGGTCGTCATCATGGCCGGCTTCGTGCCGCGCCACCTGATGCTCGCCTTCGCCGGGTTCGGAGGGGGGCACTGATGTCCGCGCAGACCGTCGCCGCTCCCGCCCGCCGTCAGCGCGGATTCAACCTCGAGAAGTGGGGCTGGCTCTTCATGCGCCTCTCGGGCGTCGTGCTCGTGGTGCTGATCTTCGGCCACCTCTTCATCAACCTCATGGTCGGCGAGGGCATCCACGCCCTGGACTTCGCCTTCATCGCCGGCAAGTTCGCCACGCCGTTCTGGCAGTGGTGGGACGTGCTGATGCTGTGGCTCGCACTGATCCACGGCGGCAACGGCATGCGCACCATCGTGAACGACTACGTGACCACTGAGAAGGCGCGCAAGGCTCTCGTCTGGGCGATCGGCCTGGCCGCCGGCCTCCTCATCATCCTCGGCACGCTCGTCGTGTTCACGTTCGACCCGTGCCTGGGCGTCACAGAGGACAGCACCCTCTGGACCGAATGCGCCGCGCTGGTCGGGAACTGAAGAAGAAGGCTGAAGAACAAGTGACTACCGAGACCCAGGATTCCGTCGTCCGCGACGGCATCCACTACCACCAGTTCGACATCGTCATCGTGGGCGCCGGCGGCGCCGGCATGCGCGCGGCGATCGAGGCCGGACCCGGCGCGAAGACCGCCGTGATCTCCAAGCTCTACCCGACCCGCTCGCACACCGGTGCGGCGCAGGGCGGCATGGCGGCGGCGCTCGCGAACGTCGAAGAGGATTCCTGGGAGTGGCACACCTTCGACACCGTCAAGGGCGGCGACTACCTCGTCGACCAGGACGCGGCGGAGATCCTCGCCAAGGAGGCCATCGACGCGGTCATCGACCTCGAGAACATGGGTCTGCCGTTCAACCGCACCCCCGAGGGCAAGATCGACCAGCGCCGCTTCGGCGGTCACACCGCCGAGCACGGCAAGACCCCGGTCCGCCGCGCGTGCTACGCCGCCGACCGCACGGGTCACATGATCCTGCAGACGCTCTTCCAGAACTGCGTCAAGCTCGGCATCAACTTCTTCAACGAGTACTACGTGCTCGACCTGCTGACGGTGAAGGATGCCGACGGCAAGACGCAGGTCTCCGGCGTCGTCGCCTACGACCTGGCCACCGGCGAGCTCCACGTCTTCCAGGCGAAGGCCGTGATCTTCGCCACCGGAGGCTTCGGCAAGATCTTCAAGACGACCTCGAACGCGCACACCCTGACCGGTGACGGCGTCGGCATCGTCTGGCGCAAGGGCCTCCCGCTCGAGGACCTCGAGTTCTTCCAGTTCCATCCGACCGGACTCGCCGGACTCGGCATCCTCCTCACCGAGGGCGCGCGAGGCGAGGGCGCGATCCTCCGCAACGCCTCGGGCGAGCGCTTCATGGAGCGCTACGCCCCCACGATCAAGGACCTCGCTCCGCGTGACATCGTCGCCCGCTGCATGGTCCAGGAGGTCGCGGAAGGTCGCGGCGCCGGCCCGCACAAGGACTACGTCCTCCTCGACTGCACCCACCTGGGCGCCGAGGTGCTCGAGACCAAGCTCCCCGACATCACGGAGTTCGCCCGCACGTACCTGGGTGTCGACCCGGTCGTCGAGCCCGTGCCCGTGATGCCGACCGCGCACTACGCGATGGGCGGCATCCCGACGAACAACGACGCCGAGGTGCTGGCCGACAACGACACCGTCGTGCCGGGCCTGTACGCGGCCGGCGAGTGCGCCTGCGTGTCGGTGCACGGCGCCAACCGCCTGGGCACCAACTCCCTGCTCGACATCAACGTGTTCGGCAAGCGCGCCGGCCGCAAGGCGGTCGAGTACGTGAAGACGGCCGAATTCGTGCCGCTCCCCGAGAACCCGGCCGCCTTCGTCTCCGGCATGCTCGAGGGCCTGCGCAACAACCAGGGAACCGAGCGCATCGCCGTGCTCCGCAAGGCCCTGCAGGACGAGATGGACAAGGGCGCGCAGGTCTTCCGCACGCACGAGTCGCTCGAGCACGTGCTGGGCGTCATCAAGGAGCTGCGCGACCGCTACATGAACGTGCACGTCGACGACAAGGGGCAGCGGTTCAACACCGATCTGCTCGAAGCCGTCGAGCTGGGCTTCCTCCTCGACATCGCCGAGGTCGTCGTGTACGCCGCACAGAACCGCCAGGAGAGCCGCGGCGGTCACATGCGCGACGACTTCCCGAAGCGCGACGACGAGAAGTACATGAAGCACACCATGGCCTACCTGACCGGTGACCCGCACTCCTCGACGCCGAGCGACCACATCAAGCTGGACTGGAAGCCCGTCGTGTTCACGAAGAACGAGCAGGGCGAGTTCAACTACCCGCCGATGGAGAGGAAGTACTGAGCATGTCCACCGCCATCGCAGAATCCCCCGCGAGCACGACCGAAGAGACCGGCATCCAGTCCTTCATCGTCACGTTCAACATCCGGCGTTTCGACCCCGAGGTCGACGCCGAGCCGCACTGGGTCGACTACGACGTGGAGCTCTACTCCACCGACCGCGTGCTCGACGCGCTGCACAAGATCAAGTGGGAGGTCGACGGCTCCCTCACGTTCCGCCGCTCCTGCGCCCACGGCATCTGCGGGTCGGACGCCATGCGCATCAACGGCCGCAACCGCCTCGCCTGCAAGACGCTGATCAAGGACCTCGACATCTCGAAGCCGATCTACGTCGAGGCCATCAAGGGCCTGCCGCTCGAGAAGGACCTCGTCGTGGACATGGAGCCGTTCTTCGCCTCCTACCGCGAGGTGCAGCCGTTCCTCGTCGCGAGCTCCGTGCCGGAGAAGGGCAAGGAGCGCGTCCAGACCATCGCCGACCGCGAGATCTTCGACGACACGACCAAGTGCATCCTGTGCGCCGCGTGCACCTCGTCGTGCCCGGTCTTCTGGACCGACGGACAGTACTTCGGCCCGGCGGCCATCGTGAACGCGCACCGCTTCATCTTCGACTCGCGCGACGACAACGCGGCCGTGCGTCTCGACATCCTCAACGACAAGGAGGGCGTCTGGCGCTGCCGCACGACCTTCAACTGCTCCGAGGCATGCCCCCGCGGCATCGAGGTCACCAAGGCCATCGCCGAGGTCAAGCAGGCCGTCCTCCGCGGCCGTCCCTGATCCGACGCATCGACGCACGAGAACGGGCGGACTCCTTCGGGAGCCCGCCCGTTCTCACTGCTTGGATAGGGTGAGCACGTGTCTGATCCCGATCGCGCCGCGGCCGAGCCCGGTCGCTTCGATGCGGCCGTCGAGCGCGCGACGGCGCTGACCCGCCGCACCCTCGGCCTCTTCCCGGTGCGGGTGTGGCGTCATTTCCTGCAGCACAACGGCTTCCTCCTCGCCGCCGGCGTGAGCTATCAGGCGCTGTTCGCGATCTTCGCGGCGATCTATCTCGCCTTCGCCATCGCGGGTCTCTGGCTCGGGGGAAGCACCGCGGCCGTCGACGGCATGATCGAGATCATCAACAGCTACATCCCCCACCTGATCGAGGAGCAGGGCGGCGTGTTCACCCCCGAGCAGGTGAAGGAGATCGCCGCCAGCACGACCGGGGTACTCAGCGTCACGGGTCTGATCGCCCTCGGCACCGTGATCTGGACCGCGATTGGATGGGTGACGTTCTCGCGGCGCGCGACCAGAGACATCTTCGGCCTGCCTCCGGATCTGCGCAGCTACGTGCTCCTCAAGGCGCGAGACCTGCTGGCGGCTCTCCTGTTCGGAGTCGCCCTCATCGCCGGCTCCGTCCTCAGCTCCGCCAGCGCTGCGGCCCTGAGCTGGGCGCTCAGCCTGCTCGACTGGGATTCCGGTTCCGACGGCATCAACATCAGCATCCGGATCGGCACCGTGCTCGTCTCGTTCGCGTTGCTCTCCTCGGCCCTGGCCGCCATGGTGCGGTTCCTCACCGGGACGTCGCTGGACTGGCGGGTCATCTGGCCGGGCGCACTCCTCGGCGGCGGCGCGATGACGATCCTCCAGTACGGTGCGGGGTTCCTGCTGAGCTACACGCCGTCGAATCCGCTGCTCGCCACGTTCGCGATCTTCATCGGCCTCCTGCTGTGGTTCCGCGTGAACGGCGTGGTGATGCTGGTGGCATCCTCCTGGATCGCGGTGACCGCGCTGGACCGCGACCTCCCGCTGCTGTCTCAGACCGAGGCGGAGCGACGTCTCGCGGAGCATCGGACCCTGGTGTCGGCCGCGCGCATCCGGCTTCGCGAGGCCGAGGCCGTGCGCGACGCGGCGCCCTGGTATCGCGCGTGGCAGGCGGGACGGGCCGTGCGGGATGCCGAGGCGGATCTCGCGGCTCTCGAGGCCGCTGCCCCTCCCCCGCCGGAACCGACGCCCCTCGCGCAGCGCCTGCTGACCGACCTGCACCGGCCGTCTCGGGATGTCGGCGGCGCTCGTTAGGCTTGTCTCCATGCCTCATCTGCGTATCGCCTCGGTCAATGTCAACGGAATCCGAGCGGCCGCTCGCAACGGCATGAGCTCTTGGCTCGACGCCGCCGACATCGACATCCTCACCCTGCAGGAGGTCCGCGGACAGGACGAGCATCTCGAGGCGGCACTGCCGGGATGGTCCTTCGTGCACGACGAGGCCACGGCCAAGGGCCGCGCGGGCGTCGCGATCGCCAGCCGCACCCCGGCTCTGACCAGCCGCACCGCACTCGGTCCCGACGACTTCGACTCGAAGGGGCGCTGGATCGAAGCCGACTTCCGCATCGGCGAGCGTCCGATCACCGTCGTGAGCGCCTACGTGCACTCGGGCGAGGCCGATACGCCGAAGCAGGAGGAGAAGTGGAAGTTCCTCGACGCGTTCGGCACCCGTCTCACAGAGCTGGGTGCGGATGACGCGCTCGCGCTGGTGACCGGAGACCTCAACGTCGGGCACCGCGAGCTCGACATCAAGAACTGGCGCGGCAATCGCAAGAAGGCGGGCTTCCTCCCCCGCGAGCGGGCGTACTTCGACCGCTTCCTCGGCGAGGCCGGCACGCAGGTCACGGGTGTCGACGGCTCGGTGGGCACCGGGCTCGGCTGGGTCGACGTCGGCCGACGGTTCCACGGCGAGGTGGACGGCCCGTACACCTGGTGGTCGATGCGAGGTCAGGCTTTCGACAACGACTCCGGGTGGCGCATCGACTACCACCTCGCGACGCCGTCCCTGGCGGAGCGCGTGCAGACGTACCATGTGGCCCGCGCCGCCGCCTACGACCAGCGCTGGAGCGACCACGCGCCGGTCGTCGTCGACTACACGTACTGAGCCGGGCTCCGTCGCTGCCAGGCTCCGTCGCGGTTCACGCCGTGAGCAACGAGACGATCAGCGCCGCCGCGACGAGCACGTAGACGATCAGGCTGCCGAGGTAGGCGGAGCCTCGCTGCCCTGATCGGAACATCAGCGGGACGACGAGCGCGAGCGCTATCCCGGCGACGAGCGCCAAGAACGTGCCGAAGATGAGCGCGTATCCGTGCGGATCCGCGCTGCCGAGTCCGAACCGGCTGCGGAGCGCCATCCAGGCGAAGAGCAGGAACGGAGCACCGACGAGGACCGTCAGGACGATGCCGACGATCCGCACGCCGCGTCCGACGGCGGGGCTCGGGGTCGAGGTCATGGACGAAGTATCGCAGGCTCGTGGTCGACGTGGCGATACCAGCCGCGGTACTCGAGGATCGTCCCGACCAGAGGGTTTCGGGCGCGCATCTCGATCGTGCGCCGGCCGTGAGCCTCGTCCCAACCGTCCTCGAGGTCGACGGAGATGCCGAGGATGCCGCGCAGGGCGAAGCGTCGGCCCCAGAGTCGCAGAGCGATCCGGCGCGTCCGCATCCGCAAGGCGCCGTCCGCCGTCACGCTGCATTCCTCGATGAGCTCGACCCGTCCGCGCGCCCCCAGCAGGTTGCGCACGAGACCGGGGACCACGCTCACGGTGAGCCTGTCCGAGATGAACTGCGTGGCGCCGGGGAAGCGGAACTCCCTCGTCGTGTCGAGTGTCGCCCGCCCCGCCGGGGTGCGGCCGGCGCGCGAGCGGAGCGAGAACGGCACGTCATGACCGAAGCGGGTCACCAGCATCCGCGGCCCGACGAGCGGCAGCGCGAGCGCGCCGAGCCGGCCGAACCGACTGCCGGCGACCGTGAACACGCCCTCTGCGCTGTCGAGCGCCGTGGGCGTCCGCATCTGCGCCAGGATCTCGGGATGCAGGTGCTCGGCGTCGGGTCCCAGCGCCGCCAGGAAGACCTCGCCGCGGGCGATCACTCGCGCACCTCCTCGCGGGTCGGCTTCACCGTCTCCGGCACGTCCGCGTTCTCCGGGAATTCGCAGACGAACGTCCCTCGGTAGCCGAAGAGGAAGCCGAGGAGGTCGTTGCGCACCTCGAGATCGATGACGAAGCAGTCGCGCTCGTCGTCGAAGCGCTCGGTCAGGTGCGCCCGTCCGCTGAGCAGCATCGGGAACCGGAAGGCGATCGGCCCTTCGTAGAAGCGCTGCGGACCCGACGACAGCCGAAGGCCTCCGTCGTCGGTCACGGCGAGCTCGAGGTCGACGGCCAGGTGCTGATGGGTGCCGAGGTAGTCGACGATCCTCCTCCGCTTCTCGCTGTAGATCATCGTCGCGTCGAACCGGCGCCGCCGGCCCGGCCGGATCGTCATCGTCCGCACGAAGGTGACAGTCTCCCTGCCGAGGCTGTCGATGTAGGCATGATTGTCGATCTGGAAGGGGATGTCACGGCCCCGCTCGGGGAACATGATGTTCCGCATCGTCCCGATCATGAGGAAGGGAAGGGTCCACCAGGGCCCGCGCCGCACCTCGGTCATCACCCCGCGTCCGATGCAGCCGTAGCCGGCATCGACCCCGACGCCGAAGCGCCTCCTCATCATCGGATGCAGACGCGCGAAGTCGTCGCCGAGAGCGCGTTCGAACACGCTCTGCCCGCTCATGCGGCGATCTCCGTCAACGACGCCGGAGCGTTCTGCATGATGGTGCGGCCGCCCGTGCGGGTGGGCCGCTTCCGGCATCGGCGGGCGTGGGCGCGTGGCCGCCGCCCTGGCCGGAGCGAGCGCCACCAGCCGGTCTCCTCCGGAGGGACGCCGTCCTCCGCCCACAGGCGGAGGCGGTCGAAGCTCCACGCGGTGAGCCACCAGACGAACCGGCGGGTGACGAGCGGATCGAGCACGCGGCCGAGCAGTCCCCAACCCGGCGCGTAGTCGTAGCCGGTGAGGAAGCGGACGCCCTCGGGTGTCGGCACGTAGCGCCAGTAGCCGCGACCGGCACCGAGCGGAGACAGCGGATCGTTCGTGTCGAAGGCGAGCGCCGACGTCCGCTCGCCGGCCTGCCCTCGACGGTCGCCGAGAGAGACGCCGGTGCCGCGGATGGTGTGGAGGCCGAGCCCCCGCTCGTAGCGGAACTCCTGCGCACCGTTCGCCCGCCGATGCGTCGGGATGATCGCGGAGAAGCGCGCGTCCCACCGCACGTGCTGCTCGGGCGTCTGAGTGAGCTCCCAGATCGTCTCGAGCGGCGCGTCGATGAGGATCTCGACATAGAGAGCGCGGTCCCGCCGACGCGGGGAGCGGGAGGTCCGAGGAGCTGCGAACATCATGCCCACAGCGTAGAACGCTCCGGCGCGCAGACCGGCCACCGGCATCCCCATAGGATTGATGTCGTGACGAAACCTCGCCTTTACTCCGGAATGCAGCCCTCCGCCGACTCCCTCCAGATCGGCAACTACATCGGCGCGCTCCTCCAGTGGCGGGATCTGCAGGCTTCGTACGACGCGTACTTCTCCGTCGTCGACCTGCATGCGCTCACGGTCGCCCAGGACCCGGCCGAGCTGCGGGAGAAGACGCGGCGCACGGCGGCGCAGTACATCGCCGCAGGCATCGAGCCGTCGGTGTCGACGCTGTACGTGCAGTCGCACGTGCGCGCGCACGCCGAGCTGGCGTGGATCCTCAGCACCATCACCGGCTTCGGCGAAGCCGGTCGGATGACGCAGTTCAAGGACAAGTCGGCCCGCTACGGACAGGATGCGACGAGCGTCGGCCTGTTCACGTACCCGGTCCTCATGGCCGCCGACATCCTGCTGTACCAGACGGATGTGGTGCCGGTCGGCGACGACCAGAAGCAGCACGTCGAGCTCACGCGCGATCTCGCCGAGCGCTTCAACTCGCGCTTCGGGACCACGTTCACCGTGCCGATGCCGGTGATCCAGAAGGAGACGGCGCGCATCTACGACCTGCAGAACCCGACGTCGAAGATGTCGAAGTCTGCGGAGAGCGACGCCGGCGTGCTGTGGATGCTGGACGACCCCGCGAAGTCCGCGAAGAAGATCATGCGCGCCGTGACCGACAACGAAGGATCCGTGCGGTTCGACCGCGAGAACAAGCCGGGCGTCTCGAACCTGCTCACGATCTACGCGGCCCTCTCGGGCCGTCAGGTCGCCGCGATCGAGGACGAGTATGCGGGCCGTGGCTACGGCGACTTCAAGAAGGGGCTCGCCGAGGTCGTGGTGAACGAGTTCGAACCGGTGCGCGCCCGTGCCCTCGAGCTTCTCGACGACCCCGCAGAACTCGACCGCATCCTCGCGGACAAT
The DNA here is from genome assembly GCF_039533965.1 of Microbacterium luteolum. NCBI lineage: Bacteria > Bacillati > Actinomycetota > Actinomycetes > Micrococcales > Microbacteriaceae > Microbacterium > Microbacterium luteolum. The sequence continues at coordinate 163,375 of NZ_BAAAUN010000002.1, read as the reverse complement.
GCCGGACGAGCGGATGCCGTCGCCGACGCGACCCTGTCCGACGTCTACGACCGGGTGGGTCTGCTCCGCCGCGTCTGAGCACGGCCTCTAGGATGGGGGTCGTGACCGATCCGCAGCTGCCACCCCCGTCCGGCGCCGTACCTCCCGTTCCGCCTGTGCCGTTCGGCGCGGTCCCGCCCCCTCCCCCGGCATTCCCGGCTGCGCCCCCGGCGACGACGCCCCAGGCGGCACCCGCCCCGCAGGCGCCTCCGGCCTATCAGGCACCTCTCGCTCCCCCGTCGCCGCCCGCGTACCAGGCAGCGCCGGCCTACCCGACGGCACCTGCCTATGCCGTGGCACCCGCCTATCCCGCGGCGCCCGCGCCCCAGGCAGCCCCTCCCGGTGCCTATCAGGTCCCGGTGGGAGGCTACGCCGCGCCGACGGGCGCCTACGCCGTCCCCGAGACGGCCCCGCGCGCATCCGGCTTCCTCGGCATCCTCGCGCTGATCTTCTCGGTCGTGGCGGCTGTCGTCACGCCGATCGTCGTCGGCGTCGCCGGATTCGAGATCGGACGACGCCTGCCCGAGGGCATCACCACGACGAACGACGATGTCCTGAGCGTGCTCTCACCGGCGCGGGATCAGGTGCTGTGGGCGGAGCTGTCGTTCTGGACCGGCACGATCCTGGGCATCGCCGCGATCGTGATCGGCATCATCGCCATCCGGAAGAAGCAGGGGCGCGGCGCGGGGATCGGTGCACTGATCGTCGCCGTGCTCGCACCGATGATCTTCTTCGTCGTGCTGCTCATCGCGTTCTCAACGGGCAGCGCGGCCGGGTTCGTCGACTTCGCGAGCTGACGCCCGCATCGCCGCCGCGCGGCACGGTCAGCGCGGGGCGTGATGCTTCTGCTGGGCGGCCAGGAGCCCTTCGGCCACGAGCAGCTCGACCGCATCCGCGGCATCCGAGATGAGGATCGGCAGATTCGGCCGTTCCTCCTTGCCGAACGGGGCGAGCACCCAGTCGGCCGGATCCTGACGCCCCACGGGGCGGCCGATGCCCACCCGCACGCGCGGGAAGTCGGCGGTTCCGAGGGCCCGCGCGACATCGCGCACGCCGTTATGCCCGCCGTGGCCCCCACCGGTCTTGAGCTTCACCGTGTCGAAGGGGATGTCCAGCTCGTCATGCACGACGACGACCTGCTCGACCGGAACCGAGTAGAAGCGCGCCAGCGCCGCGACAGGCGTGCCGGACACGTTCATGAACGTGTTCGGCTTCGCGAGGACCAGCTTGTCGGCGCCCGGCTTCAGCCAGGTCTCTACGACGCGCGCGCCGCCCTTGTGCTCCCGGAAGCTCTCGCCGCGACGTGACGCGATCTCGTCGACGACCATCTGACCGACGTTGTGCCGGGTCGCCTCGTAGCGCGGGCCCGGATTGCCCAGCCCCACCACCAACCACGTGGATGACATGCCCTCGTCCTTTCGCGCCGCGTCCTGCGATGGACCCGGTCAGGATACGACAGAGGGGACGCGATCCGATCGCGTCCCCTCTGCCCTGAAACTGTCGGAGATCACTCCGCAGCGGCCTCCTCGGCTGCTGCTTCGCCCTCGGCAGCACCCTCGGTGCTCTCGGCGGCGGCGTCCTCACCCAGGTCCTGCTCAGCGGGCACCGAGATCGCGACGACGAGAACCTCGGGGTCGGCGAGCAGGGTCGAGCCCTTGGGCAGCGTGACGTCGGCGGCGGTGATGTGCGCGCCGTCCTCGAGACCCTCGACGGAGACCTCGAGGTTCTGCGGGATGTGCGTGGCCTCGGCCTCGATCGACAGGGTGTTCGCGTCCTGGTTGACGATCGTGCCGGGAGCGGACTCGCCGGTGACGATGACGGGAACGTCGATCGTGACCTTCTCGCCCTTCTTCACCACGAGCAGGTCGATGTGCTCGATGATCTGGTGCACGGGGTCCTTCTGGACGTCCTTCACCAGGGCGAGCTGCGGGGTACCCTCGATGTCGAGCTCCAGCAGCGCGTTCGCGCGACGGATGATGAGTCCGACCTGGTGGCCCGGCAGTGCGACGTGCACCGGCTCGGTGCCGTGGCCGTAGATGACGGCGGGGATCTTGCCGGCGGCGCGGAGGCGACGGGCGAAGCCCTTGCCGAAGCTCTCGCGGAGCTCGGCGTGGACCTTGGTGTCTTCAGACATGCGGTTCTCCTTCGGGACACGCAGCGAAGGCGCCGCGCGGTGGTCTTGGAATTGTGAGCTCGAACGCGGACGCGTGAGGAAAGCCACCGGGCTTGCTTCGCCGCGTCGATAACGGATGTCCGCGCACGCGCAGAAGCATCCCTCGCCGAGGTACGAGATCAATGGTACCGGATCACCCGATAGGCTGGTGACACCGGTCCTTATCTGCAGATCACGGAGAACCCCATGCTCGACGGCGCCTTCCTCTCGCACGTACTCCTGTGGCTGATCGGTGCGATGAGCGTGTGCGCCGTCGTCGGCAGCTTCGCCGCCCTGTTCTCCCTCGGCCGCTCCGGCTACCGCAAGGACTGAGCCGTCCGGCGCCCCGGCGCCCTCTCAGTAGAACTCGACCGTGTCGACCACGGCGCGCAGCGGCAAACCGTCCAGAAGGCGCGTGGCGTTCTCGGCGAACCGACGGGCGATGCGCTCCTCCTCGTTGGAGTTGATCGCCGCCGTGTGCGGACTGATCAGCACGCTCGGGTGATCCCACAGCGGGGATGCGACATCCAGAGGCTCGTTCTCGAACACGTCGAGCCCGGCGAACGCGACCCTGCCGTCGTCGAGCGCCCCGAGCAGGGCGACCTCGTCGACGACCGTGCCGCGGCCCACGTTGGTGAGGATCATGCCGGGCTTCACGGCGGCGAGGACCTCTTCCCCGATGAGGTGATGGGTCTGCGCCGTTCCGGGGAGCGTCACCACGATGGCGTCGACCTCACCGACCGCGTCCGTGAGCTGGTCGAGCGGGACGAGCCGGTCCACGCCGTCCACCGGCTCGCCCGAGCGCGTCGTCCCCCACACCCGCGCTCCGAGCGCATGGAAGCGCCGGGCGCACTCGGCACCGATGCCGCCGAGCCCCACGATCAGGACGGTCATCTCGTCGAGCTGCCGCATCTGCCATCTGTCGGGCCAGGTCCGGCTCCGCTGGTCGGCGAGCAGACGGGGAAGTCCCTTGGCGCCGGCCAGGACCGCGAAGACGGAGAACTCCGCGAGTGTCCCGCCGTGCACGCCGGCACTGGTGCTGAAGACGATCCGATCGAGGTCGGCGCGCGGGAGCCCCGCCGCCTTCACGGTGCTTCCGCCGCCCGCCGCCGTCGTCATGACCCAGCGCAGCCGGGGGTTCGTCGCGACCGTCCGCGCGAGCGCGTCAGCGTCGACGTCGGGGGCGCCGAAGAGGACGTCGGCCGAGTCGACCATCGCGTCGAAGGCCTCCTGCTCCGCCGGGGTGCGCGTGTGCTCCGGGTCGCCGGACCAGTCGGCGGCCCACCGCGCGGGGTGCGTCAGTGCATGATCGCGGATGACCTCCAGTCGCGGCTCGAGTTCCTCGATGAGCACGCACAGCTCCTCGGGGAGCGGCACGGCCACGACCGCTCGCAGTCTGGTCTCGGTCTCTCCCACGCTGATCCTCCTCGGAACGTCTCGATCCGACCAGCGTAGGGGCCGCGCGCGGGCGGATGTCACAGGGCGCAACGACCCGTGACACAGCGATACGCTAAAAGGACCCCTTCTTCACGATCGAGGAGCCTTCTGTGCCCGAAGCATCAGCGAACATCGGAGTCGTCGGACTCGCCGTCATGGGTTCGAATCTCGCCCGCAACCTCGCCAGCCGCGAGGGCAACACGGTGGCGATCTTCAACCGCAGCTACGAGAAGACCGAGACGCTCGTCTCCGAGCACCCGGAAGCCGGGTTCGTTCCCGCGCAGACCTATCAGGAGTTCGCCGATTCGCTGCAGAAGCCGCGGACCGCGATCATCATGGTCAAGGCCGGCGGCCCGACGGATGCCGTGATCGACTCGCTGGTCGAGGTCTTCGAGCCCGGTGACATCATCGTCGACGGCGGCAACGCGTACTTCCCCGACACGATCCGCCGCGAGAAGGCGGTCCGCGAGACCGGCATCAACTTCGTCGGCGCGGGGATCTCCGGCGGCGAGGAGGGCGCCCTCACGGGTCCCTCGATCATGCCCGGCGGCTCGGACGAGTCGTGGGTCACGCTCGGCCCGATCCTGAAGTCCATCGCCGCGATCGCCGAGGGCGAGCCGTGCGTCACGCACGTCGGGCACGACGGCGCCGGCCACTTCGTGAAGATGGTGCACAACGGCATCGAGTACGCCGACATGCAGCTCATCGCCGAGGCCTACGACCTCATCCGCCGCGGTACGGGCAAGTCCCCCGCCGAGATCGCCGACATCTTCGCCGAGTGGAACAGGGGCGAGCTCGAGTCGTACCTGATCGAGATCACCGCCGAGGTGCTCCGCCAGATCGACGCCGAGACCGGCAAGCCCCTCGTCGACGTGATCCTCGACCAGGCCGGCGCCAAGGGCACCGGCGCGTGGACCGTGCAGACCGCCCTGTCGCTCGGGGTGCCCGTCTCGGGCATCGCCGAGGCCACGTTCGCCCGGTCGCTCTCGTCGCACCCGGAGCAGCGCGAGGTCGCCACCGCCCTCCCCGGCCCCGACGAGGAGTTCGTCGTCTCCGACGAGGCCGCGTTCATCGAGGACGTCCGCCTGGCGCTGTACGCGTCGAAGATCGTCGCGTACTCGCAGGGCTTCGACGAGATCCGCGCCGGCGCCGCCGAATACGGCTGGAACATCGACCTCGGAGCGATCAGCAAGATCTGGCGCGGCGGCTGCATCATCCGCGCGCAGTTCCTGAACCGCATCGCCGATGCCTACGCCGCAGAGCCCGGCCTGCCCGTGCTGCTGACCGCCCCGTACTTCACCGAGGCGATCACGCGTGCGCAGGCGCCGTGGCGTCGCGTGGTGGTCGCGGCCGCGCAGGCCGGCATCCCGGCTCCGGCGTTCTCGTCATCGCTGTCGTACTACGACGGCATCCGCGCCGACCGGCTTCCGGCCGCCCTCGTGCAGGGTCAGCGCGACTTCTTCGGCGCGCACACGTACAAGCGCATCGACAAGCCGGGCACCTTCCACACGCAGTGGTCGGGCGACCGCACCGAGATCGAGGCGGAAGACACGCACTGATCCGCATCAGATGAGAGAAGGGCCGGGCACCTGGGGGTGACCGGCCCTTCTCTCATCTGCGGACGGCGTCGACGAACGCCCGCGCTCTCGCGGCGAGCGCGATCCGGTCTCCCCCCGGTGTCGCCGCGTCGCCGACGAGCGGTCCCCCGACACCGACGGCGAACGCGCCCGCAGCGAAGTACCCGCCGATCGTGTCGACGCCGACCCCGCCGACGGGGATGATCCTCGCGCCAGGGAACGGATCGCGGACGGCGCGGATGAATCCCGGCCCGAGTGCCGACGCCGGGAAGAGCTTCACCGCCGCGGCCCCCAGATCCATGCCGCGCTGGATCTCGGTCGGCGTGTAGACGCCGGGCAGCACGCCGACGCCCTGCCGGACCGCGTACTCCACTGACGCCGTGAGCGTCGGCGTGACCAGGAACTGCGCGCCGGCTGACAGCGCGCGATCCGCATCCGCCTCGGTGAGGACCGTGCCCGCGCCGATGAGGGCCTCGGGCGGTGCGGCCTGCACGACCTGGGCGATCGCCTCTTCAGCACCCTCCAGGGTGAGCGCGATCTCCAGGGTGAGGATGCCGGCATCGATGAGCGTCAGCGCCGCGTCGACCGTGGCATCGACGTCGGTTCCCCGGAGGATCGCGACGATGCGCTCCGCGCCGACCCGCTCCCGCAGCTGCTGGTTGTCGACCACGCTCATCGCACCGGCTCCCCGCTCCACGGCGACGCGGGAGAGCCGCCGACCTCGACCTCGACGCCGAGAAGCGCCCCATCCGCGTCGGTGGGCTCCGACAGCCCGATGCTCGCCGTCGTGATCACCAGCAGGCGATCGACGAGGGCGACAGCCGTCGGTCGGCGCGAGGGAAGCGTGATCGCCTCGAGCAGCTGCCCGGTCGGCGAGTAGCGCCGGACCTCGCCGGCATCCCACACGGCGACCCACAGCATGCCCTCGTCGTCGATCGTCATGCCGTCGGGATTGCCGCCGTCGACCTTGCAGACCGTGCGACGACGCGAGAGGCGTCCGTCGGGAGCGACGTCGAACGCCTCGATGCTCCGATGCGGAAGCGTGTCGATGTAATAGAGCGTCGACCCTGATCGGTCGAACGCAAGCCCGTTCGACACGGTCACGCCCGTGAGCCGCTCGATCATCGTGCCGTCTGGTTCGAGACTCCACAGCGCACAGTGCGGCGCCCGCGGCATCGACTGACTGCCGACCCAGAACCGGCCGAAGGGATCTGCACCGCCGTCGTTCATGTAGTGGCCGGCGGCAGCGACATCTGTCACGAGCGGCGAGACGACGCCGGCGTCGCTCACGTGGACGATCCTCCGGTCGACCGCGACCGCCCAGCCGGCTCCCGGCGCGGCGAGCGGTACGGGTGCACCGATCTGGTCCCCGACGCGTACGGCGGCACCCGGGACGACCCTCCCCTGCTCGATCCTGCCGCGGTGGAACGCGCCGGTCGCCATGTCGATCCAGGCGAGGCCGCCGTCGCGGGCATCCCAACGCGGCGACTCGGCCTGGACGTATCGCGCGTCGGAGAGGATCTCGACGGTGCGGGAGAGCGGGGAACGTGACATCCGTGCCATCTTTCAGTGGTAGGTCGTAACCGTTATGTGGCAGACTATCTCACAATATGCATAACACTTGCGAGATTTGCGCACACGATGAAGAAGCGGGGAAGTAGCCGATGGCTCCGACACTCCAGGGCCTGATGCCCATCCTGGCGACGCCGTTCGACGAGACGGGCGCCCTCGACCGCGCGGGTCTGCGCCGCCTGGTCGAATTCCAGCTCGCCGCCGGCGTGGACGGCGTCGCCGTCTTCGGGATGGCCAGCGAGGGCTTCGCCCTCACGACAGAGGAGCGCCGAGCCATCCTCGACGACGTCGTGCGACTCGTCGACGGACGTGTTCCCGTGATCGCCGGCGTCAACGGCACCTCCACGGCCACCTCGATCGAGCAGGCGCTGCTGGCCGAGGAAGGCGGCGCCGACGCGCTCATGGTGCTGCCGCCGTTCATGGTCAAGCCTCCCGCCGGAACCCTCGTCGACTTCTACGGCGACGTCGCCGCCGCCACCTCCCTGTCGGTCATGGTGCAGGACGCCCCCGGCGTCACGGGAGTCGCCATGACACCCGCGCTGATCGCGGAGCTGGCCCGTCTCGACGGCGTCGACTCCGTGAAGGTCGAGGCGCCCCCGACGGCCCCCAAGGTCGGCGCTGTCGTCGATGCTATCGGCGACAGCCGCTTCGCGGTGCTGGGCGGGCAGAACGCGCAGTTCTGCCTCGAGGAGTACGCTCGCGGCGCGGTCGGCACCATGCCGGCGTGCGAGTTCCCCGACCTCCTCGCCCCCGTGCTCGCACAGTTCGTCGAGGGGCGCGTCGAGGAGGCGCGGGCGGACTTCCGTCGTATGCTCCCTCTCGTGCTCATCGGTCTGCAGGGCGGCATCGCGTGGGCGGTGCACAAGGAGGTGCTCGTCGCGCGCGGCGTCATCGAGCACGCCACCGTCCGCTACCCGGCCTCCCGCCTCGACGCCGGTAGCCGCGCAGCGGTCAAGCTCGTGATCGAGGAGCTCGACCTGCCGCCGGTGCCGACCACGGTGCGCGTGTGAGCCGCCGCGGCGTGCTGCTGATCGGCGGCAACTCGGACATCGGACTCGCGATCGCCCGCGCCTTCGCCGAGAGCGGCGACGCCGTCGTCGGCGTGGGGCTCGAGCACTCGACGGACCCTGTCTTCGAGCGGTACCTCGTCGCCGACTGCAGCCGACCGGATGCCGCCGACCTCGCCGTCGCGGACGCCGAGGCGGCCCTCGGCCGGATCGACGTCGTCGTCCTCGCCGCCGCGCGGATGCCGATCGGTCGCGCGGACGCCACGAGCGACGAGGACTGGCGCGGCGCCATCGGCGCGACGCTGGACTCCGCGTTCTTCGTGGCCCGTGCCGCACTCCCCCGCCTCGCAGCGGGCTCCTCGATCGTCGCCGTGACCTCGGTCAACGGCTCGCTCGCCGCTCCCGCGCTGCCCGCCTACGCCGCCGCCAAGGCCGGTGTCGACGGGCTCGTGCGGCAACTGGCGCTCGACTACGGCCCGCACGGCATCCGCGTCAACGCCGTGCAGCCGGGGAGCATCTCCGCGACCGACACGGGCGAGAGCGAAGGCTATCCGCTCGGCCGGATCGGACGCCCGGAGGAGGTCGCCGCCGTGGTGGCGTTCCTCGCATCCGATGCCGCCTCGTTCGTGACCGGCACCTCGATCGCGGTCGACGGAGGCCTTTCAATCTCGTCGCCGGCGGCCTGGCTCAAGCCCGCGTTACGCGAACGCTGGCTCTGATCCCCCCAGCACCGACCACCCGGCCCTGAGGCGTCCTCCACGACGCCTCAGGGCCATCGGCGTCTTCAGGGCATGCACCGGGTGCTCTCGCGCGCTCCGCGCCTCTCACAGCGCCCGGACGCACACGATCGCCGCACCCGAGAACGGATGCGGCGATCGTGAGCAGAGGGGCGGCGCTCAGGAGTTGGCGTCGAGCAGACCCTGCACTTCCTTCTTCAGGGCGTTGAGGCCCGCCTGCACGTCGACCTGTCCGGCGAGGATGGTCGCGACTCCCCCGCCGATGGCGGCGTCGATCTGCGCGGTCACGGCGACCCGGTCCCAGGCCGCACCGCGCGCGTGCTCGGAGATCTCCGTGCGGAAGGCGGTCTGGAACTTGTCAGCCGCGAGGGCGGGGATCTGGTCCGCGACCGACTTCGCCGCCGGAGCCACCGCCGAGCGCTCGTACAGCGCCGTCGCCGCCTTCACGTTGGTCGCCGCGTAGGTGATGAAGTCGCGGCTGGTGAGCTCGCCCTCGCCCGCACTCGCGAACAGGCCGGAGCCCCAGGCGCGGTTGTAGGACTTGTTCTTCCCCGAGGTCGGGCGCGCGATGGCGCCGATGTTGTCGATGATGTTCTGTGGCGCGCCGTTCGTCTTGACGAAGGTCGAGGCGAGCGGAGCATCGTCGTACAGCGCGGCCCGGCCGCTCGCGAACAGGATGCGGGCGTCGCTCCGGGCGACGTTCGTCTGCGTGAGGCCCTCGTCCTGGAGCGACTTGTACCAGGTCATGGCCTTGACGCTCTCCGCATCGCCGATCGTGCAGGTGAAGTCGTCGGTGACGACCTCGCTGCCGAAGCCCCACATCCAGTGGACGGCATCCTTCAGGTCGGGGTTCTTGGTGACCGCGGCGTACGGGATGAGCGAGGCGTCCTGCGCCTTGATCTTCTCGAGCGCGGTCGCGAACTGCTCGACCGTCATGCCCGACTTGATCCCGACGCTCTTCGCGATCTCGCCGTTCGTGATGATGCCGATGCCGGCGGCCGTCAGCGGCAGCACGAGGAGCTTGCCGTCCATGGTGTACGAATCGAGCACGCCCTGGGGGATGCCGAGCCCCTTCGCGAGGTCCGTCAGGTCGGCGAGCACGTCCATGGGCGTGAGCACCTGCCACCCGCCCGACTGCCCGACGCCCAGGAGCTTGCCGGAGCGGCCGGTGAGAGCGAGCTGGGTGGCCGCCTGGTCGTACGGGTAGATCACGGGGGCGACGGTCGCGCCGGCTTCCTTGGCGAAGCCGTCGAGGATCCCCTGCCAGGCCGGCTTCAGCGCCTCCTCGCCGAGCGAGTTGCCGTAGAAGTTGATGGTCTTGGCCTTGGTGGCCGCATTCGCGGTGCTGCCGGCTCCGGTGCCGGGAGCGGCGGGCGTCGCGCAGCCGGCGAGGGCGAGCGCTCCGAAGGCGGCCAACGCGGTGCCGCCGCCGAGGAAGGCACGACGGCTCAGCTGCGAGTTCGAGATGTTCATGGAGACTGCTCCTTCTTCGGGGTGTGGGGGTCGAGCTGTTCGGCGATGCATCGCTACCCCTTGACGGCTCCGGCCGCGAGACCGGAGACGAAGTAGCGCTGCAGGAGAATGAAGATGAGGACGAGCGGCAGCGAGGTCACGAGGGACGCGGCCATGAGCGCCGGCCAGTCGGCGGTGCCCTCGCGGATGAAGGCCTGGGTGAGACCCGCGGGAAGCGTCTGCTTGTCGGGTCCGGCGAGCGTGAGCGCGAAGAGCAGATCGCTCCAGCCCCGCATGAACGCGAACATCGCCGCCGTGATGAGTCCCGGCACGATGAGCGGGAACACGATGCGGAACATGGTGCCCGTACGGGAGAGCCCGTCGACCTTCGCCGCCTCGAGGATGTCGTCCGGAAGACCGTCGATGATGCCCTTCAGCAGGAACACCGCGAGCGGCAGGGTGAACGTCGTGAACGAGATGATCAGGGCGGTGTACGTGTACAGCAGTCCGGCCGAGCTCAGCATCAGATACAGCGAGATGAGCAGGAGGGCACCGGGGATCAGCTGCCCGATCAGGAACATGAACATGATCGCGTTGCGTCCGCGGTAGCGGAACTTCGACAGCGAGTACGCCATGAGCCCGCCGACCAGGACCGCGAGCACCGCGGTGCCGGTCGAGACGATGACGCTGTTCAGGAGGTTCTTCAGCAGGGCGTCGTTCTGGAAGAAGCCGATGAAGTTCTCGAACGTGGGATCGACCGGGAAGAACGGCCGATCCAGCGCGAAGACGTCTTCCTTCTTCGTGAACGCGGTCGCCGTGAGCCAGTAGATCGGCAGCAGCCCGAACAGGGCGAGCAGCAGGAGCAGGACGCGCCCGGGGATGGACAGGTGGGGGCGGATGATCGACTCACCGATGTCGCGGGAACGGCGCATCACTTCTCCAGTCGTCGGTTGAGGAGCAGGTAGCCGCTCGAGATGATGGCGAGGAGCACGAGCCAGAGGGCGCCCATCGCGGAGGCCTTCCCGAGCTCGTAGCTGCCGAAGGCCAGGTGGTAGAGGCTGACCGCGAGCGTCGTTGTCGAGTTACCGGGGCCGCCCCCGGTCATGACGAAGATCGTGTCGAAGTTGCCGAAGTTGTAGATGAACTCGAGGACCGCGACGAGGGTGACCGGGCCGGCGATGTGCGGCAGGGAGATGTACCGGAAGCGCTGCGCACGTGTCGCACCGTCGATCGTGGCCGCCTCGATCTGCTCGCTCGGCAGCGTCTGGAGCACGGCGAGTGCGACGACCATGATCCAGGGGAACGAGTGCCAGGTCTTGGCGATGACCACCGCGGCCATCGCACCGACCGGGTTGCCGAGCATGCTGACCTCCGGCATCCCGAGGATCGCGAGCACGTGGTTGACGACGCCGTAGCTGTCGTTGAAGATCCACGCCCAGAGGAAGGAGACGACGACGCCGGGGAGCAGCCACGGCAGCATCAGGGCGCCGCGCAGGATGTTCCGCCCGCGCAGGCGTGCATTGAGCAGCAATGCGAGGGCGACGCCGAGCACGAGCGGGAAGACGGTGGACAGCGAGGCGAAGACCAGCGTCGTGCCGAGGCGGGCGAAGAACTCGTCCCAGATCGCGGCGTAGTTGCCCAGCCCCACGAATGTGCGCTCCGGGCGCAGCAGGGACTGATCGTAGAGGCTGGTGCCGATGCTCGACACGAGGGGGAAGATCGCGATCACGAGGAACAGGAGGACCGCGGGAAGTGCGATCATGAAACCGAAGGTGCGGTCCTTCGCGCCCAGCGTGGAGCGCCGCCCGGAACGTGGCTCGGCCTGCTCGCTCTTCGCGGGCCGCTCGAGGATGGCTTGTTGCATTGCAGTCGCTTTCCAGTAGGGACGACCCCGGACGGGGCCCTGCGCGTCGTCGTCACAGTCGTCGACGTCGACGTGCCGCCAGTCAACCACATTGCGGATGCGAAATCCACAAAATGCATAAGACACCCACATTTGTGTTGCTCGCCGCCATTTCTCTCATTAGGATGACTGGCAGCGGTGACGAGCCGCAGCGTCGCAGAGCGGCGACCGTATGGAGGAGGAGTCACGATGGCATCGGAATCGGTGGGCGGCACCCAGACCGTCGAACGGGCGATGTCCTTGCTCGCCTGCTTCACCGAGGAGTCGGGTGAACTGAGGGTCTCGGAGCTGTGCACTCTCACCGGACTCGGCCAGTCCACGGTCTCGCGCATGATGTCCGCCCTCGATCGAATGAAGTTCGTGATCCAGGACGGCCGCACGGGCCTCTACCGCCTCGGACCCGCGGCGGTCTCGCTCGGCACGATCGCCCTGAACGGGTCGCCGATCTTCCGCGCATCGCGGCAGATCGCGCAGAACCTCGCCCGGAAGATCGAGATCGGCGTGAACGTCGCCGAGCTCAGCGGCTTCTCCTTCACCTACCTCTGCAACTTCGAGGGCGCGCTCGCCCCCAAGTCGTTCGCCATGGCCGGTCGCACCGGGCCCCTGCACGCCACGGGCCTCGGCAAGGCGCTGCTCTCCGGAATGGCCGCCGACAAGGTGGACGAGTACTTCGCGCAGTCGCCCCAGCGATTCACCCCGCACACCATCGTCGACCGCGATGCCATGCAGGTCGCGCTCGACGAGACCCGCAGCCGGGGTTACGCGACCGAGATCGAAGAGCTCGCCTTCGGCCGCGCCTGCATCGCGGCTCCGATCCACAACCGCGCGGGAGAGATCGTCGCCGGACTCTCCGCCAGCGGCCCGCTCTCGGTGCTCGATCTGCACGCCCCGCATCAGGAGCTGGCGCTGCAGCTGATCGAAGCCGCTGACGAGATCTCCGTCGGCCTCGGCTACAGCCCCTCCCGTACCGTCACGGCGTTCGCGACGCTCTGAGCCGCCGCCGCGGCGGAACGCGGTGCCCCGATCCCCCTGCCGCGGCACACGCCGCCGGCTTCTCGACCATCGATGTCTTTGGAGACCCCTGTGAGAATCACGCGCGTCCAGACCTTCCCGCTCTACCTCTCCAAGGAGGATGCGAACAACTCCTATGCCGGCGACACCGGCGTGGAGCACCGCGGCTACGTCATCCGACCGCCCTGGCGCAGCCTCTACTCCCCCGGGTACGAGACGCTGCTGGTCAAGATCGAGACCGACGACGGCCTCGTCGGCTGGGGCGAGGCGCTGGCGCCCGTCGCTCCCGTCGTCGCCGCCGCCATCGTCGACAACCTGCTCACCCCGCTCATCCTCGGAGAGGACCCGCGCTCGGTGCGCACCCTGTGGCACCGCATGTCGGAGTCGATGCGCGAGCGCGGGCACCTCACGGGCCACCAGGCCGACGCCATGGCCGCCGTCGACATCGCGCTCTGGGACCTCTGGGGCCACGCGACCGGGCTCTCGGTGTCCGAACTCGCGGGAGGACGCTTCCACGAGGTCCTGCCTGCCTACGTGTCGGGCATCCGCGGCGTCGATGACGTCGAGCGCGCCGAGAAGGCCGCCGAGCTGGTCGAGGGCGGAGTACGACGGATCAAGCTGCACCTCGGCGTCGACATCCGCACCGATCTCGCGACCTTCGACGCGATCCGCGCCGTGCATCCCGATCTCGACCTCGCACTCGACGCGCACTGGACCTACCGCCTCGGCGAGGCGCGCGCGCTCGGTCGGGAGCTGGATGACCGGAAGGCCTGGTTCTTCGAAGCGCCTCTCGCGCCCGAGGACGTCGAGGGGCACCGGGATCTCGCCGTCGCGCTCGCCACGCCGATCGCCGTCGGCGAGGCCATGCGCAGCCGCTTCGAGTTCACGGACTGGCTCGCCCGCCGTGCGCTCGGCGTCGCCCAGCCCGACATCGGTCGCACGGGCATCACGGAGGGACTCGCGATCACCGCGGTCGCCGATGCCTTCCATGTGCCGGTGGCGCCGCACCACTCCGCGGCCTTCGGCATCGCGATGGCCGCGGGCGTGCACGTCGCGGCGAGCGCCGCCTCCCTGCTCGCGTTCGAGTACCAGCCGTTCACCCTGCCGGTCGCCAACCGTCTGCTCACGAGTCCGCTCGAGGTGCGCCCCGACGGCGGATTCCTCGTCCCGACCGGCCCCGGTCTGGGCGTGACGGTCGATGAAGCGGCCATCCAGGAGTACGTGCGGCACTGAGTGCGCCGCACCGCCCTCGACGACAGACGGGTGGGTGGGCCGGAGTCTCCTCTCCGGCCCACCCACCCGTTCCTCGTCAGTCCCCGACGCGGACGAACTGCGCGGCACTGACCCGATGGATGCTGGTGTTCCGGACTTCGAGCCGCACCACTCCCGTCGCGCCCGCGTCGTACCGGAACGTGCCCAGGGAGCGCCAGGCCGCGGCGCCCTGGGTCTGATCCACGATGACCTCCGAGCTGCCGCCCTGATGCTCGACCACGTAGGCCGCCGACGTCGTGGTCGTCGGATTCGTGGGGTACCAGACCGAGACGCGATAGAGCCCCGCCTGCGGAAGGGCCACGTTCCAGGTGACCGTGCTGCCCACCGAGTCGGTGTCGCTGTACCGCGTCCTGGTGCCGTTCCACCCGGAGAGACCGCTCGGGTACCACGTGCCGGTCTCCAGGTAGCCGGGCCAGGGCGACTGGGTGTGCGCGATCACACCTTCATCGGCCACGCGCACCAGCACGCCGCGGCGCAGGTTCTGATCGAGCCTCGCCTCGAAGCGGGTGGACGATCCCGGAGCGATGCCCGATCCGGCCGTGACGCTCCAGGTGTGCGTCAGGTCGGACCGCGGCGGCACCGTGACGACCGCATCCCGCTGCCCGATGCTCCACCCCGAGGTCCCGTACAGCGAGAGCGTGCCCTGCATCGGAGTCACCCCGGTGTTGATGACGAGGGCGGTCAGTTGGACGACCGCGCCCGGGCCGCTGATGATCTCGGTGTCGGTCGACAGCGACACCAGGCGCCGGCGGTCGATGACCTCTATCGTCGCCGGACGGAGCGTCACGGGATCCTCGCCGGCGATCGACAGCGTCGCCGCGACCTTCACCTCGCCGAGGGGGGCGGCCGCGGCGATGACGGATGCCGACTCGATCCGCGCCGCGCTCTGCGCCGGGACCGTGATCGCGGGTACGGCGCCGTCGAGCTGCCAGCCGCTCGGCAGCGTCACGGCGACATCGCCGGTGATCGGGTCGTCGGTCGCGTTCCGCACCTCGATCGTGAGCGGCACCCGGTCGCCGGCGGTCCCGGTCGCCTGGGCGATCACGTCTCCCGCCACCCCCGGGTTGGCCCCGGTGATGCGCGCCGGGAGCCGGAGCGTGACCTCCTCCGTCGTGGCACCGCCGGCGGTGATCGTGTAGCGGAAGGTGTCCTCGATGTCGTCGACGCCGATGGTCCACTCGTAGGGGAATTCCTTCGCCGGAGCCTGCTGCGCCGGCTCGCCGCCGATCCGGTAGGACAGGGTCGCCGTCTGCTCGGTGTCGATCTGCACGTAGGCGTCGTATCCTGCCCCGCCCGGACGCACCAGCAGCACACCTCTCGCGACGCCGTACTCGGTGGCGGGATCCGCGTCGACCTCGTGGAAGCTGTCGGAGCCATGATCGACGATGTCGTCGGACGGCAGTGCGGGTCTCTGCACGGCGAGGGTCCGCACCACGAGGGCGACGAGTCCGCGAGCGGGCACGGTGACGGCGATCTGCCCTCGACGGGCCGCGCGGTTCGAACGGCTCCCGTCCGCGGCGACGACCTCGACCGGGAGCGCCGCGGCGCGATGTGCACCGGTCAGATCGGTGACGAGATCGACGACGACCTGCTGCTCGGTCCCCGCCGAGTTGGTGAGACTGATGTAGAGCGAGTCGTTGCCGACCCCGGCGATCCAGTTGATCAGCGGGTTGTCGAGCGAGATCAGCCCCGCGGGGAAGTACGGCCAGACGCCGGCCTCGCCGAAGAACGTGCCGGGGGCGTGACCGTAGGCGAAGAACTTGAAGTAGGCGAAGTCCGCCTCGAACACGTGCGGGAAGTCGATGCTGCCCCCGCTCCGATAGAAGCTCTCGCTGATCAGGTAGTCCATCGCGAGGCCGAGCTGGGCGGGCGCGTGATGGAAGTAGTACCCGGTGATCCCCACCGGACCGCTCGTGGCGAAGTCCGGCTTCATGTGCGCCACCTGGAACTGGCGGCCGTAGTAGCCGGGATACGTGGTGAATCGGCCGATCACCATGTTGTGCGCCACGTCGGCCAGCAGCGCGTCGCCGGTGTGATGCGCCAACCGCAGGAGTGCGCCGGCCCAGCAGGGATTGAACACGTAGCCGCCGCCGGGGTCCGTCAGCGCGCTGACCCCGAGCTTGAACGAGGAGAGCGCCTCGAACGTGAGACCGGAGGGCGAGACGTACCAGGCCGGCACGGTCTCCGTGGCGACGTCGGTGGTGGGATACGACGGCAGCGAGCTGCGCGTCTCCCAGTCGTACTGCTGGGTGATGACGTGCCCCTCGGGGACGGTGACCGTCTGATCGGGCACCGGACGGACCGCCGTCTGCGTGATGAATCGCTGCACCTCCCGATAGGCGCCGTCGAGGAACTCGGCCTCCCCTGTCGCCTCGAACATCTCGAGAAGATCGACCCAGTATCGGGAGAAGCTGTAGGCGAACCCGCCGGGCGGCTGGCCGTTGCCGCGATACGGCGTGAGGATCTGCTCCTGCACGTAGCGTCGGGCGATCAGGGTCGCCTCCGCCAGATAGGCGGGATCACCCGTCGCCCGGTACGTCGCCAGCGCATTCGAGAAGGGCGCACGACTCTGACCGACGACACCGGCCTTGGCGGCCTGCAGTGCGAGGCGCTGGATCCCCGCGTTGCGGCCGTGCGTGAGCTGATACAGAGACGTGAGGTTCACGGCATCCGTGGGGATCCTGCCGATCCGGTACTGCGTCTTGTCGTTGTAGACCGGGCTGCCGATGACCGGCGAGTGCCCGATGCCCTTCCGCGAGAGCTGGTACTCGATGAGCGGGCGCGCGCGGCGGTCGTAGAGCGTGCTGTCCGCCGTTCCGGTCAGGTAGTGGGCGGCGAGCACGACGCCGCTGGCGGCCGCGCGCACGGCATCCTCGTTCTCCACGTCGACGAACCCCTTGGCCCGGTTCCACCAGCCGGAGAACGACGGGATGTAGTCGACCGAGTCGTCGCCGTCCGGCTCCACGGCGATCAGCGCCGCCATCGCGTGCACGGCATCCGTCAGCGAACGGTCGTAGACGTTCTGCCGGTAGGCGGCGAGGCCGTATTCACTCCGGCACAGGTGCGTGTACGTGGCGTAGAGCGTGTCGGCGCGGGCGGCGATCCCGAAGGCGAAGCCGCGCTGCTCCCCGACCGCCATGACCGTGCGGAGCCCGGGCTGCGGCGAGTACATGCAGGGCACGATGTCGAGGCTGTCGCTGCGCAGGCTC
This sequence comes from Microbacterium luteolum, assembly GCF_039533965.1. Taxonomy (NCBI): domain Bacteria; kingdom Bacillati; phylum Actinomycetota; class Actinomycetes; order Micrococcales; family Microbacteriaceae; genus Microbacterium; species Microbacterium luteolum. Next base: position 146,007 of record NZ_BAAAUN010000002.1, on the reverse strand, counting down.
ATCCCGTACGGCTGCCGATCCGACATGAGCTGGCGCTCGTGCACGAACTCGGCAACCTCGGCGGGCAGATACACCCCCGAGGTGACCGCGACGTCGCCGACGGCGTACTGCGTCAGGGCCATCGGGGCGAAGAGCTCCCATGCCCCGAGCGGGGCCGATCCGTCCAGCACCGAGAGCGCGTGCTGGTAGGAGCCGCACAGCACCTCGGCGAGATCGTCGAGGGACTTCGCGTCCTGGCTCTGATATCCGACGATGTAGTCGCCGGCGGTCTTGGCCGTCAGCACGTGATGAGCCTCCGGATACTCGCCCTCGAGCCGCCAGCGCACGACGAGGTCGACATCGTCGGTGCTCGTGGACAGCTCGATCGCCTGGGGGCCGAGCACCTGGAACGAGGTGAACCCGAGCCAGCTCGGAGCCAGCGGACCGTAGAGCTCCGGCGCGCTCCCGGACGGCAGAGTTCCCTCGAACACGACCCACTGCTCGTCGAAGCGATGCTCGGGATCGGTGAGAGGCAGCCACCCGCCGTCGTATCTCACCTCGAGGTCGCGGACGATCGTCGCTCCGCCGTCCCAGGTGGCCTGGAAGAACGTCATCCGGTGGTTCGCACCCTCCAGCTGCGCGACCTGGGCGAACGCGAGGTTCGGCTTGTCCAGTCGGCGCAGCGCGTCAGGATACGCGCCGCCGACCGTCGTGATCTCCGTGGCCGCCGCCGATGCGATTCCGGGATGCGCGCCGATCACCGGCGGGAGGACACCGGCGATCACGAGCATCCGCAGCACGGTTCGCCGGCTCCACAGCAGGGAATCGTCATCGGCTCCTGCATTAGATATTGAATCCATGATGCACATACTGCAATCCCTATGCGATCATGTCAATGACGACCCGGCCTGCCGTTGCAGCGGCCGGGTGCGCGCGACGGCGGTAACGTCGACAGCGCACACCCCCGGAAAGGACCACCCGCGGTGAACCACGACCACCCCGAGGAGCTGACGGAGTACGCCCTGAGCGCGCTCCTGACGCCCCTCGCTCCCCCCGTCGATCCGCCGGACTTCGATGAGTTCTGGCGGGCGACGTTCGACGACTTCGGATCGGGCGCGGTCTGCTGGGAGGTCGTCGACGAGGGCGAGCCCACCGAGACGCACCGGGTCCTGGAGATCCGCTTCCGATCGTCGGCCGACGAGCAGGCCGCCGCATACGTGATGGTGCCGCGCAGCGAGGAGCGGATCCGGCGCGGTCTCGTGGTCGGACACGGCTACGGAGGGCGCACTGCCCCGGATGCCGACCGCGTGCCCGCGGACACGGCCGCGATCCTCCCCTGCGCTCCCGGTACGCACGCCGGAACCCCGAGCCGCTTTCCCGCTGACCCGTCCGCGCACGTGCTGGCGGGCATCGCGCAGCGAGACACCTACTCGCATCGGTTCGCCGCGGCCGACATCTGGCGCGCGGCGACCGTGCTGCTCGACATGGTTCCCGCGGCGGGTGCAGCCCTCGACTTCAGCGGCGGCAGCTTCGGCGGCGGGATCGGCGCGATGGCCCTCCCCTGGGATCGGCGTTTCCGCCGAGCGGTGCTCGACGTGCCGAGCTTCGGCAACCACGCCGTCCGTCTCACGCGGCGGTGCACGGGCAGCGGCGAGGCGGTGCGTCAGCACCTGCCGCAGCACCCCGAGGCGCGGGCTGTCCTCGACTACTACGACGCGGCGATCGCGGCACGGCGACTCCGGATCCCCGTGCACGTCAGCGCGGCGGTGCTCGACCCCGCGGTCGACCCGCGAGGCCAGTTCGCGGTCTATCACGCGCTCACCGGGCCGAAGCGCCTGAGCGTCAGGGCCAACGGCCACCTCGATGGACCGAGCGGGGCGAAGTCGGATGCTCTCGCGCTGCAGGACGGCATCGACTTCCTCGCGCTCCCCGACGACCGTCTGGCATGAGCATGCCCGCCGGGCTCCTCTCAGGGAACGCATAGCGGACTCCATAGAAATCTCATAGGAGATTCCGCAGAATGGGATCATGACCAGCGACCTGCCCGACCTCCGCCGTCCGGACGGCTCCCCTCTCCGCATCCTCGCCGTCGACGACGAGCAGATGCTCACCGACCTGCTCGCGATGGCACTGCGCATGGAGGGGTGGGAGGTGCGCACCGCGTCGTCCGGCATGGAGGCCCTCCAGGTCGCGCGCGAGTTCGAACCCGATGCCCTCGTTCTCGACATCATGATGCCCGACCTCGACGGGATGGCCGTGCTCCGACGCCTCCGTGAGTCCGGAAGCCTGGTGCCGGTGCTCTTCCTCACCGCCAAGGATGCCGTGGGCGACCGGGTCGCCGGCCTGACCGCGGGTGGCGACGACTACGTCACCAAGCCGTTCAGCCTGGAGGAGGTCATCGCGCGCCTGCGGGCGATCATCCGCCGCACCGGTCACGCGACCGCGGACGACGGACAGTCGATCCTGCGCGTCGCCGACCTCACGCTCAACGAGGACAGCCACGAGGTGGCCCGCGACGGCGTCGAGATCGACCTGACGGCCACCGAGTTCGAGCTGCTCCGCTACCTCATGCGCAACGAGCGGCGCGTGCTGTCGAAGGCGCAGATCCTCGATCGCGTGTGGAGCTACGACTTCGGGGGCAAGTCGTCCGTCGTCGAGCTGTACATCTCGTACCTGCGCAAGAAGATCGACGCCGGGCGCACGCCCCTGTTGCACACCGTCCGCGGCGTGGGCTACATGATCAAGGCCCCGCAGTGAGCGGTGCGACGATGACGCCGCGTCCGATGAGCCTCCAGACACGGCTGATGACCGCCGTGATCGGGTTCGTGTCGCTGATCCTCGTCATCGTCGCCATCATCACCAGCGCGACCCTGGGAAGAACGCTGGAGGATCAGCTCGACCAGAAGCTGTACGGCAATGCCCGGGCGCTCGCGTCGCTCGTCGCGCAGTTCCCGCCGAATCTCGCCACCGTCGAGAACGTCCTCGAGAGACCTGTCTCCCAGGTGCCGCCAGGGCTCCTCTTCGCCGTCTCGAACCAGGTCACCGGCACGAGCGGCGTCATCTTCTCGAGTGTCGAGGGGGATCTCAGCGGCGACACGGAGAGCCTCACGGACGCGCAGCTGTCGCAGGTCGCCAAGGCACTCGACGGCAATCACGTCGCGAACGTCACGATCGACGGCATCGGCTCTTATCGGGTGGCCATCACGTCGACGGCCGACAATGTCGCCGTCGTGGCCGGGCTCCCCCGGGACGACATCCAGAATCAGCTCGCGACGCTGCTCACCGTGATCGCCCTGGCCACTCTCGGCGGCCTCATCCTGCTGGCCCTGACCACCGCGATCACGATCCGGGTCAGTCTGCGCCCGCTCCGCGCTGTCGCATCCACGGCGACCCGGGTGGCGAACCAGCAGCTGGACCGCGGCGAGGTCATCATCACCGAGCGCGTCCCGGCATCCGAGGCCGATCCGCGCACCGAGACGGGTCTCGTCGGCGCCGCCCTCAACAAGCTCCTCGACCACGTGAACACGTCGCTCGCCGCGCGGCAGAAGAACGAGGAGCAGATGCGGCGCTTCGTCGCCGACGCCAGCCACGAGCTGCGCACACCTCTCGCCTCGATCCGCGGTTACTCGGAACTGTCCCTGCGCGCCTTGCGCCAGGGCGGCGGAGCCGGTTCGCTCGACGCCGTCGAGAGCACGACGTCGTCGTTGGAGCGCATCCAGGCGCAGTCGCTGAGGATGACGCGGCTGGTCGAGGACCTGCTGCTGCTCGCCCGACTCGACGAGGGACGCGAACTCGTCTACGGCACGGTGGATCTGACGCAGCTCGCTCTCGAAGGGCTCTCGGATGCACGCCCGACCGCCGTCGACCACCACTGGGTCATCGACGTGCCCGACGAGCCCGTCACGATCGTCGGCGACGCCGGGCGGATGCACCAGGTCGTGGCGAATCTGCTGGCGAATGCGCGGACGCACACGCCGGCCGGCACCACGATCACGCTCAGCGTCGGCCAGGAGGGTCAGGATGCCGTCCTGCGCGTCCACGACGACGGACCCGGCATCGATCCCGCCCTCCGGGATGAGCTGTTCGCCCGCTTCGCTCGTGGCGACACGTCCCGGGCACGGCAGACGGGCGGCACCGGTCTCGGCCTCGCGATCGTGAAGGCGATCGTCGACGGCCATGGCGGCACCATCACTGCGGCCAGCGAACCCGGCGACACGACCTTCACGGTGCGCCTCCCGATCACCCCGGCAGCGGCCACCGAGTCCGAGGACTGATTCGTCGCCCGGGAGGCCGGCACACCTGTCGGGAGTTTTCACGGATGCCGGGGCGAAACGCGTGATTCGCCCCGGCATCCGTCCGATCTCCCGACATCTGGACCAGCCCAGGCGCCTCGACGAGGCATCCGGATCAACGCGCTCAGTACCCGGCGAACGCGTCGGTCGTGAGGTTCCGGGCCTTCTGCAGCGCGGGCGCGAGATCGGCGATCAGCCGGGGCGGGCCGGAGATGAACGCGTGTCGCGTCCCGATGTCCTCGACCGCGCGTTCGAGCGTGTCGGCGTCGAGCCGGGCACCCTGCCCCCACGTCCAATGCGCGGGCAGGTCGGAGGGCTCGTCCCGCGTGAAGACCACGGTGCGCACGCCGGTCGCCGCGAGCTCGTCGCGGAACGCGAGCTCGCCGGACTCGGATGCCACGTACACCAGCACGACGTCGCGATGCTGCCCCGTCGCCTGCAGCTGGCGCAGCTGGGAGACGAACGGCGTGACGCCGATGCCGGCGGCCACCATGAGGATCGGCGCGTCGCCTCGAGGGAGGATGAAGTCCCCCCACGTGCCGGTGACGGCCAGCGTCGTGCCCGGCGCGGCCTCGGCGAGCGCGCGCTTGTAGCTGGACGGATGCTTCTGATCGCCGTTCTTGTAGGCGATGCGCAGCGTCGGCAGGTCCGCCGGCGCCGACACGATGCTGAACTCCCGTCGGGTTCCGCGGGCGTCCGGCCGGTGATGCGGCACATCGAGCTCGAGATACTGGCCGGGGAGGAACTTCACCTTCCCCTTGGCGCGGAACGTCAGCTCCTGGGCCGTCGGCGTGACGAACTCGCGACGCTCGAGCACCAGCCGCACGGACCCGCGCAGCGCGAAGGCGAAGGCCACCAGGTTCCCGATCAGCAGCGCACGCTCCTGGCCGAGGGTGAAGAGCCCGGCGACCGAGAGCGGCCATCCCGCGAGCAGTCCGACCACCGCAGCCACCACGAACTGCTGGCGACGGCGCGGAGGAAGGGTCAGCGGCTCCGAGACCATGAACGCTCCGAGGAACAGGAACGGGGACTGCAGCACCGCGAACTGGAGCGCCGTCACGAAGTCGAAGGCGATGTCGAACTGCTGCGCCTGCACGGCCTGCCGCACGATCGACACGGCGACCGCGACGACGAGGAAGACCAGCACGACCCGCACCTTCTCGGTGCGCCAGAGCACGGCGAGGCCGAGCACCGCGACCGGGATCGCCATCGACGGCGTGCCGATCCACCAGGACGACGAGGTGCCGAGCCACTCGAACGCACCGAAGGCTCCCAGGATCGAGACGACGGCCGCACCGAACGCGGCGGGGTTGAGGATGTGTCGCCCGCGCCACGCGATCAGGTACTTCGACAGGCTGGCCAGCGCACCGGCGAGCGCCAGCCCGACCAGCGACGCCGGCTCCAGGCCGGGCCGGAGCACGAAGAGGAGGATCAGCGCCGTGACCAGCGACGACTCGATTCGCCAGGGCAGGCGGAGGATGCGCTGCGCGGCGGCATCGACGACGGAGATCACGACCGCGAGCACCAGGAACGAGGCCACCAGCTCCAGCGGCGTCGGCGAGACGATCACGCCGAGCAGCGACAGCACGAGCGCGATGGCGGCGAGCGCCGCGAGTGCGAAGAGCACGAGGCGATACATCGAAAGCGAGCCGAGGACGGCGAGGACCCGTTGACGTGCGGCGGCGAGAGACGTGATCACTGTTCCACTCTTCCCTAGTTCTGAACGGCGGGACGTACGGCGTGCCCGCTCCCGGCGACGAAGACCTCGGCCGGACACCCGGGCGATCGCTGGATCCGGCCGTCGGTCGCCATCCGCACCCATTCGACACCCCACCGCTCCGCGAGCGCCGGGCCGCCGTCGAAGAAGAGGGCGGTCGCCACGGCATCCGCTCTCATCGCGTCCGGCGCGAGCGCCCAGGTCGCCGCCCATGTGCGCACCGGGATGCCGGTACGCGCGTCGAGGACGTGGTGCAGGCCGTCACCCCAGGCACGTCTGTTGACGGCGGACGCGCACAGCGCCTGATCGCGCAGCTCGACGACGCCGATGGCCTTGGCAGGGTCGTACGGATGCTCGAGCCCCACGCGAACGGCCGCGCCGCGCACGCGCATGTCTCCCCCGGCGTCGACCACGAGGTCGCCCGGCGTCTCCGCGAGCACGTCCATGACCAGGTCGACCAGCCGTCCCTTGCCGAGCGCGCCGATGTCGAGGAGCGAGGGACCGGATGCCGTCGCGGCGGCGTCCGTCCACGACACGCGCTCCACCCAGGCGGCGGGCGCCCGCACCGGCTCACCCGCGACGAGCGTGTAGTCCGCGTCGTAACCGAGGGCGGCGAGGCTGTCCGCCACCAGCGGGTTCACCGCCCCGTCCGTCGCGGTGGTGAGGTCTCGGTACGCATCGAGCATCACCCCGGCGTCGGTCGAGACGAGCGTTCCGCCCGCGCGACCGAGCCGGGTGACGTCGGAGTCGGCGCGGAAACGCGACCACTCGCGATCGAAGCGCCCGATCTCATCGGTGACGGCCACGCGATCGCTTTCGTCCAGCTCGGCCGCCGTCTCGATCTCCCAGCGGGTGCCGATCGCGTCGAATCGCCAGGTCGCCATGACGAGGCCGCAGGCGCCTAGGCGGCCGCCTGCTCCTTGATCGACTCGACGGCGTCGTTGAAGCCACCGCTGGTGAGCGAGGATCCTGCGACGCGGCTGACGTTCAGCTCGTCGATCGACTTGCCCTCGACGACATCGGCGATGCCGGCGATGAACTGGCCCTGGTACTCCTCGGTCTCGGGAGCCTGCGGATCGCCGGTCACCTCGACGTCGGTCACGACGCCGTCGGCGAGGGTCAGCGTCACGGAGATCTTCTCGACCGTCTCGGGCGTCTGGTACGAGCCGTCGGCGGTGTAGGTGCCATCGGTGTAGGCGCCTGCGGTGTCGCCGCCGCTCGGCGCTTCGGTGGAAGCGCTGTCGGTGCCGGTGTCGGCGCCGTTGGTCGGTTCTTTCGCTTCAGGGGTGCTGGAGCAGCCGGCGAGGACGAGGAGTCCTGCGACGCCGATGAGGGCGGCTCCCTTGTGGACAGAGGTCGGTACGGTCGTGCGGATCATGCTGGTCCTCCCGGCTCGGTGTCTCGCGACTGTATGCCGCTGAATCGACCGTAGGCACTCCGTCTATGCGCGGGCTGTGCCATTCCCCTGCATTACGCGTCGCCGCCGAACATGCTCGTGACCGAGCCGTCCTCGAAGACCTCGTGCACCGCGCGGGCGAGCAGCGGGGCGATCGGCAGGATCGTGAGCCGGTCCCAGCGCCGCGATTCGGTGAGCGGGATCGTGTCGGTGACGACGACCTCGTCGATCGACGGGTCCTGCAGGCGCTCGTTGGCCGGGTCGCTGAAGATCGCGTGCGTGGCCGCGACGATCACGCGATGCGCGCCGGCTGCCTTCAGCGCCTGAGCGGCCTTGACGATCGTGCCGCCCGTGTCGATCATGTCGTCGACCAGCAGACAGGTGCGTCCTTCGACGGTTCCGACGATCTCGTGCACGGAGACCTGGTTGGCCACCTTCGGGTCGCGGCGCTTGTGGATGATGGCCAGCGGAGCGCCGAGGCTGTCGGACCAGGTGTCGGCGACGCGCACGCGGCCCATGTCCGGCGAGACGACGGTGAGGATCTCGCGATCCTCGGGGCTGAGGGTGCGCTGGAAGTGATCGAGCAGCACCGGCTTCGCGAACAGGTGGTCGACGGGTCCGTCGAAGAAGCCCTGGATCTGCGCGGCGTGCAGGTCGACGCTCATCACGCGGTCGGCGCCGGCGGTCTTGAGCAGATCGGCGACAAGTCGGGCGCTGATCGGCTCGCGACCACGGCCCTTCTTGTCCTGACGCGAATACGGATAGTACGGCGCGACGACCGTGATGCGCTTGGCCGATGCGCGCTTGGCGGCGTCGATCATGATGAGCGTCTCCATGAGCCACTCGTTGACCGGTTCGCCGAACGTCTGGAAGAGGAAGAGGTCGCAGCCGCGGATCGACACCTCGAAGCGGGCGTAGATCTCACCCGAGGCGAACGTGCGGTGCTCGGTCGGCGCGATCTCGGTGCCGAGCGCCTCCGCGACGGCCGCGGTCAGCGCGGGATGGGAACGCCCCCCGGCGATGACCAGGCGCTTCTTGGTCTTGGCGACGAGGCCGGGGGCCACGCCGTTGTCGCGATCCAGATCGACGATCTTCTTCTTGCGCGCCATGTCCGCCTATTCCGCCGAATTCTCCCGGGATGCAGCATCCGCCGCACCCGTGCCTGCTCTGTTCTTCTCGACCCACCCCTCGACGTTGCGCTGAGGGGCGACGCTCATGGCCAGCGCACCGGCGGGGACATCCTTGCGGACGACGGCGCCTGCGGCGGTCTTCGCACCTGCTCCCAGCCTAACGGGCGCGACGAGCACCGTGTGAGACCCGGTGTGCACCTCATCGCCGATCTCGGTGCGGTGCTTGTTCACGTCGTCGTAGTTGGCGGTGATCGTGCTCGCGCCGAGGTTGACGCCGCGTCCGATCGTCGCGTCGCCGACGTAGGAGAGGTGCGGCACCTTGCTGCCTTCGCCGATCTCGGCGTTCTTGGTCTCGACGTAGGCGCCGATCTTGCCCTTCGCGCCGAGGACCGTGCCGGGGCGGAGGAACGAGAACGGGCCGACGGTGGCTTCGGCTCCGATCACGGCGAGCGTCGCGTCGGTGCGGCGGACGATCGCGTTCTCCCCCACCTCGCAGTCGACGAGCGTCGTGTCGGGGCCGATGATGGCGCCCGGCGCGATGACGGTGGCACGCAGGATGTGGGTGTTCGGGAGGATCGTGACGTCGGGCGACAGGTTCGCGTCGTCGTCGATCCAGGTGGTCGCCGGATCGATCACGGTGACGCCTTCGCGCTGCCAGCGGCGGACGATGCGGTCGTTGAGCACGCGGCCGGCTTCGGCGAGCTGGATGCGGTCGTTGATTCCGAAGGTCGAGGCCGTGTCGACGGCGATCTCGGCCGCGACGCGCTGGTCGGCGGCGCGGAGCAGCTCGATCACGGTGGTGAGGTACATCTCGCCCTGGGCGTTGTCCTGGCCGACCTGCGCGAGGTAGGTGCGCAGCTCGGGCGCCCGGAAGACGTAGACGCCGGCGTTGATCTCGGTCACGGCCGCTTCGTCGGCCGTGGCGTCCTTCTGCTCGACGATGCGCTGCACGGTGCCCGCGGCGTCGCGGATGACGCGACCGTAGCCGGTGGGATCGTCGAGGCGCGCGCTGAGGAGGGTGGCCGCAGCGGCGGCGGCACGGTGCCCGTCGATGAGCCCGCGCAGGGTCTCGACCTCGAGCAGCGGGACGTCGCCGGAGAGCACGAGCACGTCTCCGTCGAAGTCGCCGGGCAGGGCGTCGATCGCGACCTGCACCGCGCGTCCGGTGCCGGGGACGTCGTCCTGGTCGATGAACACGGCGTCCGGGTAGTCGGCGGTGAGCGCCGCGACGACCTGGTCGCGTTCGTGACGCACGACGACTTCGATGTGCTGCGCCTCCAGCCGTGCAGCAGTGGTCAGGACGTGCCCGACCAGCGGGCGTCCGCCGATGGGGTGCAGCACCTTGGGGAGGCGCGACTTCATGCGCGTGCCCTGGCCTGCGGCGAGGATGATGATCGCGAGGTTACCTGTCATGCTCCGCCGCCAGGACTCGAACCTAGACCTAACAGCTCCAAAGGCTGTCGTGCTGCCATTACACCACGGCGGACCGCGCCGCCCGCGAGGACGCCACCGGTCAAGTCTGCCATGTCCCGGCTCGTCTTCCGCTGACGTGGGCGCCGTGATACGACGGAAACACGCGTTTGGGATGCTGACGGGATGAGCATCGTCATCGCACGGGTCGAGACCGCGACCCCGGCTCTCGCCGCCTTCCTCGACGCCCATCACGCCGACATGGCGGACACGGCACCGGCGGAGAGCCGGCACGCGCTGCCGTTCGACCGCCTCCTCGTCCCCGGTGTGCGCCTCTTCGCGTCGTTCGACGACGGGCGGCCGGTCGCCACCGGCGCACTCGCCGCGCTCGACGACGAGCACGAGGAGCTCAAATCGATGCGCACGGATCCGGACGTGCGCGGCAAGGGCCTCGGGCGGGCCATGCTCGCCTTCCTGATCGCGGATGCCACGGCTCGCGGCATCCGCCGGATCTCGCTGGAGACCGGCAGCATGGAGTTCTTCCTCCCGGCCCGCACGCTCTACGCCGGCGCCGGATTCGTCGAGTGCCCGCCGTTCGGGAGCTATCGTCCCGATCCGCTCAGCACCTTCATGACGCTCGCTCTGCCGGCGGCGTCCGTCGCATCGGAGGTCCGCACGGGATAATGAGCGGATGAGCGAAGAGGATGAGGTCGATCGGATCGTCGGTGCGTGGAACACGCAGCGACCCGACCTCGACTTCTCCCCGCTCGAGGTGCTGTCCCGGATGGACCGTCTCTCCCGGCACCTGGACCGCGCCCGCCGCGACGTCTTCCGTCGCAGCGACCTGGAGCCGTGGGAGTGGGACGTGCTCTCCGCGCTGCGGCGAGCGGGAACGCCGTTCCAGCTCTCCCCCAAGCAGCTGCTCCAGCAGACACTGGTGTCGAGCGGCACCATGACGAACCGCATCGACCGTCTCGTCGCACGTCGCCTGGTGCACCGCGAAGCCGATCCCGGCGATGGGCGCAGCGTGCTCGTCACTCTCACCGAAGACGGCCGCACGCGGGTGGATGCCGCGATCACGCGCCTCGTCGACGTCGAGGCCGAGCTGCTCCGCGCCCTCTCGCGGGGCGACCGCGATCGCCTGGCTGCGTTGCTGCGCAAGCTCAGCCTCAGCTTCGACTGATGGGCATGCCCTCTCCCCTCCCCATGCGCGACGGCGTGGGCGCGACGCGGCTCCACGTGCCGCTGCGCGGACCGTGGCCGACGGTCTCGGCGTACATGGTGGAGCGCTTCTTCCATCTCGATCCCGAACTGCTGCTGCATCGGTTCGACAAGGGCGACATCGTGGCGAGCGACGGGTCGGCGGTGGCGCGCGACGCCCCACTCGGCTCCGTGGAGTTCGTCTGGTACTACCGCGAGCCGCCGACGGAGCAGGCGATCCCGTTCACCGAGGAGATCCTGCACCAGGACGATCACCTCGTGGTGGTCGACAAGCCGCACTTCCTGCCGACGACTCCGGGCGGGAAGTTCCTGCAGAACTCCGCCCTGGTGCGGCTGCGCAACCGTCTCGGGAATCCCGACCTCGCGCCGATCCACCGCCTGGACCGCGCGACGGCCGGACTGCTGATGTTCGCGGCGCGCCCGGCGACGCGCGGCGCCTACCAGCTGCTGTTCGAGAAGCGGCAGGTGCAGAAGGTGTACGAGGCCGTGTCCGCTCGGCCGGCGGAGTGGGACCAGACCCGCTTCCCGCTCGTCTACCGCAATCACATCGAGAAGCTGCGCGCCCAGGTGCGCGTCGAGGTCGACGACGAGCGCGAACCGAACGCCGAGACCCTGATCGAGGTGATCGACGCCGATGAACGGGTCGTGCACACCCTGCTGCGACCTCACAGCGGCAAGATGCACCAGCTGCGCGTGCATCTCGCCGCCGTCGGCCTCGGCATCCTGAACGACCGGTTCTACCCGGAGCTGCTCGATGATGGGCCGGACGACTACGCGCGACCGCTCCAGCTGCTCGCGCGCGAACTGCGATTCGTCGATCCGCTGAGCGGCGAGGATCGCGTGTTCACCACCCGGCGGGTGCTGGCAGAGGCACCCGTCAGCGGCGCATGATCTTGCGCGCGAGCTTCGTGCCGAGCAGCTGCACGAAGTGCACGAACACGACGATCAGCACGATCGCGGCCCACATCACGACCGGCTCGAACTGCCGGAAGCCGTAGATCTGCGCGAACGCGCCGAGACCGCCGCCGCCGATGAGGCCGGCCATCGCGGTCATGTCGATGAGTGCCACGACGATGAACGTGTAGCCGAGGATGAGCGGCCCGAGCGACTCGGGGATCGCGACCGTGAAGAGGATGCGCCAGGGCCCGGCGCCCATCGATCGTGCAGCCTCGATCACACCGGGCGAGACCGAGACCAGGTGCTGCTCGACGATGCGGCCGATCGCGAAGGCCGCGGCGAGGCCGATGATGAAGGCGCCGGCCGTGGTGCCGATGCCGACGCCGACGACCGCGCGGGCGAACGGCTGCGCCACGGCCATGAAGATCACGAACGGAATAGGACGGAAGAAGTTGACGGCGAGGTTCGCGATCGTCGAGACGAACGCGTTCTGCACGAGCCCTCCCGGTCGCGTCACGTAGAGGATGATGCCGATGACGAGGCCCAGCACACCGCCGAGGACGAGCGCGAACGAGGTCATGTAGAGGGTCTCGAGGGCCGCTTGCCAGAACTCCGGCCCGAGTTCGATCAGACGATCCATCAGCGTGCCTCCTCTCCGGCGATCTCGGTGACTTCGACGCGTTCGCCGATCCCGGCCAGCGCGCGGTCGATCGCCGCGCCGTCCCCCCGGATCGCGAGCGTGAGATGTCCGAAGGCCCGCCCGCGGATGTCGTTGATGCCGCCGAAGACGAGCTCGAAGTCGAGGCCCGCGTTCGCGAGGTCCAGGAACACCTGCGCCTGCGACGAGTCCCCGTCGCGGAACGAGAAGGTGACGATGCGTCCCTGATGACGCTCGCGCAGCACGGCCAGCTCCGCGGGCGACGGGATGCCCTTGACGACGGTGCCGACGAAGCGCTGCGATGCCGGGTTCTGCGGGGCCGAGAACACGTCGAACACGTCGCCCTGCTCGATGACCCGGCCGCGCTCCATCACGGCGACCTTCGTGGCGATGGTCTGGATGACGTCCATCTCGTGGGTGATGACGACGATCGTCACGCCCTGCTCCTTGTTCACGCGCTTGAGCAGGTCGAGCACCTCGTGAGTGGTCTGCGGGTCGAGTGCGCTGGTCGCCTCGTCGGCGAGGAGGATCGCAGGCCCCGTCGCGAGCGCGCGGGCGATGCCGACGCGCTGCTTCTGGCCACCGGAGAGCTGCTCGGGGTAGGCCTTCGCCTTGTCGGACAGCCCGACGAACGACAGCAGCTCGGTGACCCTGGCCTCGATGTCGGCCTTCTTCCACCCGGCGAGCGTGAGCGGGTAGGCGATGTTCGCCTTGACGCTGCGCGAGGAGAAGAGGTTGAACTGCTGGAAGATCATGCCGATGCCGCCGCGGATGCGCCGGAGCTCGCTCTCCTTGAGCGAGGTGATGTCGACCCCGTCGACGAGGATGCTGCCGGCGGTGGCCGGCTCCAGCGCATTGATCAGGCGCACGAGCGTCGACTTGCCGGCACCGGAGTATCCGATGATGCCGAACACGTCGCCCTTCTCGATCTCGAGGGTCACGTCATCGACCGCGATGATCTCGCCGTCTCCGGGGTTCCGCGAAGGGTAGGCCTTCGATACGTTCGTCAGGCTCACGATCGGCATGTGCTTCTCCGGTCTGGTTCTCGGGAAATGAGAATCGGGCGACGCACACGGCGTCACCCGATTCTCGCATCAGGCGGGATCGCTCCCGCCCGCGCTCACTTGTTCTCCGCAGCTTCCTTCTGGACCTTCTTCAGCGAGTCCACGAGGTCCTTGACCGGCGTCTGCAGCGACAGGGCCGTGCCGCCCGACGACTCCGCGAGGCCCTTCTGCACAGCCTCGTCGGTCTGGAAGATCTCGACGAGCTTGAGGTACGTCTCGTTGTCGGCGTCCTCTGCGCGCGCGGCGAAGACGTTCACGTATGGCAGCGCGTTCGGGTCCTCGATGTCGTCGGTGGCCAGCGCGTCCTCGAACGTCAGACCGGCATCCTTCACGAAGTCGTTGTTGATGATCGCCGCGGCGACGTCCGGGAGCGAGGTCGGGGTGAGTGCGGCTTCGAGGGCCTTGACCTGCACCTTGGACTTCTCGGTGTCGACGTCGGCGAGGTCGGAGTACGGCGTGCCGCCGCTCTTCAGCTCGACGAGACCGGCCTGCTGCAGCACGTTGAGCGAGCGGGCCTGGTTCGACGCGTCATCCGGAACGGCGACGGTCTCGCCCTTCTGGATGTCCTTCACGTCGTCGTACTTCGTGGAGTAGAGGCCCAGCGGGTAGATCGCGGTCGAGCCGATCGGGGTGAGATCTGAGCCCGATGCCTCGTTGTACTCCGCCAGGTACACGATGTGCTGGAACTGGTTGAGGTCGACCTCGCCCTCGGTGAGCGCCGGGTTCGGCTGCTCGTAGCTGCCGAAGTCGACGAGCTCGACGGTGATGCCCTCTTCAGCGGCGGCCTCGACGAAGGGCTCCCACTGCGCGTCGCCCTTGCCGACGATGCCGACCTTGACCACCTCGTTCTCGGTGGATCCACCGTCGTCGGAGCCGGCGTCGGACGACGCGGTGGCGCAGCCGGCGAGTGCGACGAAGAGCGGGACCGCGGCGAGCGCGGCGATGACGGACGTGGTGCGACGTGACATGGGAAGGAGTTCCTCTCTTGGGGGACTCGAATACGTTAGGCAGGGTCGCGGGCGCACGCGGAATCGACCGTCACACGACGTCACAGCGTGAGCGGATGCGCCTCAGTCGAACTCTTCGATGCCCTGCAGACGCACCTGTTCGAGGTCGAGGCGTGCCGAGATCCGCCGCACGACCATGTCGTCGACGGTGCCGGCCCCGCGGAGCCCCAGCAGCACCTCGCGCTTGCGGTCGAGAAGGGCGAGCTTGAGCCGCGTGTGCTCCTCGTGGCGGATCAGCGGCGAGCGCTGGGCGAGGTCGACGTCGGCGGACGTGGCGATCATCTGCAGGACCGTGCCGTCGGTGGTATCCGTCGCCCCGACGCCGAGCGGCGTTGCATCGCCGGTATCCACCCCGCCGATGCCGAGCGGATCCGGCTCGTCGAGCATGTCGTCGAGCGCCTCCGCCTCGGCATCCACGAGCGCCTGCTCACGGGCGAGAGAGCGCGCGTTCTCGAACTCAAGCATCTGGTAGCCCTCGGCTCGCACCCGGTCGCGGACCTCCTGCCCCACACCATGCTCGGCTGCGAGGTCGTCGAGAGCGGCGAGCGCGGCTCCGGAGATCGCCCGCTCCGCGAGCTCGTACTCCTCGTCCTCGGCATGGTCGACCGGGAACTTCGCCCAGCGCACGATCATCGGGAGCAACGGGGC
The DNA here is from genome assembly GCF_039533965.1 of Microbacterium luteolum. NCBI lineage: Bacteria > Bacillati > Actinomycetota > Actinomycetes > Micrococcales > Microbacteriaceae > Microbacterium > Microbacterium luteolum. The sequence goes on along the minus strand of NZ_BAAAUN010000002.1, from coordinate 130,588 downwards.
CTGCACGAGAAGGCTGAGCATGATGACACCCGCTGTGACGAAGACGATCTCGTCGCGGCCGGACACGCCGCCACCCTCGCTGATGGACGCCGGCACCGAGAGGGCGATCGCGAGCGACACTGCACCCCGCATACCCGCGACCGTCGAGACGGCTCGAGCACGCGACCGGACACCGCGGGGCAGCGGTGACGTCGGACGCCCCTGGAAGAGGACATTGAGGAGCTGGAACACGTACCTCACGACGAGCAGGGTGGCCCAGACGGCGAGCGTGATGAGCACGAGCCGCCCGATGGCCGCGGCCGAGATCTCGTGGACCACGTACTGCACCTCGAGACCGATGAGCACGAAGAGCGCGCCGTTGAGGAGGAAGACTCCGAACGGCCACGCGGCATCCGCCTGTCTCCGCGAGGATGCCGTCGTGACGCGCGGTGAGATGTAGGCCACGATGAGCCCCGCCACCACCACGGCGAGCACACCCGATGCATGCACGAGCTCGGCGACGAGGAACGCCGAGAACGGGATGAGCAGCAGCGCGACGTTGATGACGATGGTCGAGGAGGAACGACTCAGGAGCAGGTAGCCGAGCGCGGCGACGGCGGTTCCGGCTGCTACTCCGCCCACGTAGGACACGAGCACATCCCAGGTGACCGAGAGGGGCGTGATCTGTCCGCCCAGCGCGACCGACACCGCGATCGCGTACAGCACGAGAGCCGTGCCGTCGTTGGTGAGGCTCTCCGCCTTCAGCTTCATGAAGGCCCGTCGCGGCAGCAGTCGCCCCAGGGCGGCTACGGCCGTGGCATCCGGCGGCGCGACAGCTGCGCCGAGGATCAGCGCGATCTCCCACGGCATCCCGAACAGCACCGCGATACCGGCGACGGCGAAGGCGGATGCCACGACGAGAACGGTGCTCATCGGCAGGATGTACCGGAAGTCGCGCCGGATCGAGCGCAGCGAGGTCGTCAGGCTCTCCCAGAACAGGATCACGGGGAGGAACAGCAGGAGCACCGTCTCCGGCGGCAGCTGCACCTCGCGCAGCTGCGGCACGAAGCCGAGCAGCAACCCGAAGATGACGAGGACGAGGGGTAGAGCTAGGCGCACACGCGGCGCGATCAGGGTTCCGACAAGAATCGTGAGTCCGAGCAGGACGGTTACTTCGAGGCCTTCCATCACTACCTCCCAACAGCTGTGGGAGAAGGATATTCCTCATCGCATCCGGACGGTCAGGTTCTCTCGACCTTCGTCGGCGAGACTGGGCGGCGGAAGCGGTGACACAGAGGGAGCTCCGGATGACGACGAGGCGTGTGCGCGATACGGATCTCCCCGACGCAGGGCGCGGTCGACGGGGCGTGGGGCTCGGTCTTGCGCTCACTGTCGTCGTCGCGGCGCCGGTCGCCCTGCTGCTCTCGTGGCCGCAGGCGGTGAGGGCCGAGCGCCTCCCCGTCGTCGCGCAGCTCATCGCGTTCCGCCCCGTGCTGGCGATCGCGCTGCTGGTCGGTGCGGCGCTCTGCACCCTCATCGCCCTTGCCCGCCGACGCTGGTCGATAGCCGCGGCGATGGCTGTCGTGCTCGTCGCGGCCGCGGGGACGAACGCGGCGGTGCTGCTCGCGCGGGGCGGCGCCGTGCTCGAGGCCGGTGTCGTGAGCGAGGGCGAGGGCGAGGGCGAGGGCGATCTCACGGTCCTCGCGTGGAACACGCTGGGCGGCGCGGCATCACCGCAGTCGATCGCGCAGCTCGTGATCGAGACGGATGCCGACATCGTGAGCCTGCCGGAGACCGACGAAGCGGCGGTGACCGAGGTCGCCCGGCTCGTCGCCCTCGAGGGCAAGACCATGACGGCCGACACGACCCGCGGCGCCGACGGCGACTCCGCCATCCCCACCTCCGTGCTCATCTCCGCGGAGCTCGGCGACTACCGGCACGATGCCGACGCCGGCTCCACTCCCGACCTGCCGAGCGGCGTGTGGGAGCCGGTGGACGGAACCGGCCCGCGCATCGTGGCGGCTCACCCGCTGCCTCCGCTCCCCGGCATGTTCGGGCAGTGGAGCGCCGGTCTGGACTGGGTCACCGATCACTGCACGGAGCCGGACGTCATCGTCGCGGGCGACCTGAACGCCACGATCGACCACTTCGGTGCGAGGCTCGACGGATGCCGGGACGCGGCGCTCCAGTCAGGGGGCGCGGCGAGCGGCACCTGGCCGGCTTCCGCACCCGTCTGGCTCGCCTCACCGATCGACCACGTCCTGGTCGGCTCAGCCTGGGAGGTGCGAGCGGCCTCGGTGATCACATCCTCCGACGGCGCAGGCAGCGATCACCGCCCGATCGTCGCCGTGGTCAGTCCAGCTGCTCGGTGAGCTCGAACCAGCGCAGCTCGAGCTCCTCGATCTCGGCCTGCGTGTCACCGATCGCCTTCATCGCGTCGGCGATGCCGGCGTAGTCGGACTGGTCGTGCTCGGCCAGCGCGTTCTTCGCCTTGTTGATCTGCTGCGTGAGCTTCTCGATCCGGCGCTCGAGGGAGGAGATCTCCTTCTGTGCCGTGCGGAGGGCTGCGCCGTCCAAGGCGGATGCCTTCTTCGCGGTGTTCGTCGCCGTCTGCGACTTGCTCGGCGCCGCGTCCTGCAGCTGACGAAGTCGCAGGTACTCGTCGACGCCACCCGGGAGATGGCGGAGGTGTCCGTCGAGGATCGCGTACTGCTGGTCGGTGACGCGCTCCAGGAAGTAGCGGTCGTGGCTGACCACGAGGAGCGTCCCCGACCAGGAGTCGAGCAGGTCCTCGATCGCGGCGAGCATGTCGGTGTCGAGGTCGTTCGTGGGCTCGTCGAGGATCAGCACGTTGGGCTGGTCGAGCAGCACCAGGAGCAGCTGCAGCCGGCGCTGCTGGCCTCCCGAGAGATCCTTGACCGGCGTCGAGAGCTGCGCGGAGTCGAAGCCGAGCCGCTCGAGCAGCTGACCGGGCGTCAGGTCCTGCGCCTTGGAGCCGGCCCCGAGCGTGTACGAGGTGCGCAGCCGGGAGATCACGATCCGCACGGGCTCGTGCCGCACGTCCTCGAGCTCGTCGAGGCGCTGCGTGAGCGTCTTCACGACCACGGTCTTGCCGCGCTTGACCCGGCCGACGGTCGGCTCGACGGTGCCGGCGATCAGGCCGAGGAGAGTGGACTTGCCGGCGCCGTTGACGCCGAGGATGCCGGTGCGCTCCCCCGGCGCGATGCGCCACTCCACATCGCGCAGGACCACTCTGTCCTGGGTCCCTGAGCTTGTCGAAGGGCTGGGGTAGGTCACCCCGACGTCGAGCAGGTCCACGACGTCCTTGCCGAGCCGCGAGACCGCGAGCGACTGCAGGGAGACCTTGTCGCGGATCTCGGGCACATCGGCGATGAGCTCGTTGGCCGCGTCGATGCGGAACTTGGGCTTGGCGGTGCGCGCGGGCGCACCGCGGCGCAGCCACGCGAGCTCCTTGCGTGCGAGGTTCTGGCGCTTCGCCTCGATCGTGGCGTTCATCCGGTCCCGCTCGACGCGCTGCAGGATGTACGCGGCGTAGCCGCCCTCGAACGGCTCGACGATGCGGTCGTGCACCTCCCACGTCTCGGTGCAGATCTCGTCGAGGAACCAGCGATCGTGAGTGACGACCAGGAGGGCACCGGAGTTCGCGTTCCACCGCCGCTTGAGGTGTCCGGCGAGCCAGGTGATCGCCTCCACGTCGAGGTGGTTGGTGGGCTCGTCGAGGGCGACGACGTCCCAGTCCCCCGCGAGCAGCTTCGCGAGCGAGACACGGCGGCGCTGGCCACCGCTGAGCGAGCCGATCTCGGCATCCCAGGGCAGATCCTTCAGGAGTCCTTCGATCACGTCGCGCACGCGGGCGTCGCCGGCCCATTCGTACTCCGGCATGTCGCCGACCACGGCCTGACTGATCGTGACGTCGTCGGCGAGCGTGTCGGCCTGATCGAGGACGCCGATGCGGATGCCGCCGCGCACGGTGACGCGCCCCGCGCTCGGCTCCTTGGTCCCTGCCAGCATGCCGAGGAGGCTGGACTTGCCGTCACCGTTGCGGCCGACGATGCCGATGCGGTCGCCCTCCTCGATGCCGAGGGTCACGGAGTCGAAGACGACCCTGGTCGGATATTCGAGGTGGAGGCCTTCGGCCCCGAGAAGATGTGCCATGTCCTCTCAAGGGTACTCGCGGTCTCCGACCGGTCTCGCCCGATCTAAGATCGACGGGTGCCAAGGAAACACCGGGTGTTCTCGCTCTCGCTCGACAATCGCAAGGCGAAGCTGGTGCAATCCAGGAAGCGTCCCGGTCGCTACGAGCTCAGCGTCGATGGGATTCCGCAGTCCGTCGTCTCGATGACCGACCCCACCTCCCTCGATTACGCCTACATCCGGCACATCGCCAGAGCGATCGATGCCGCGGCCGAGCCCGGTGAGCCGTTGTTCACCGTGCACCTGGGGGCCGGAGCACTCACGCTGGCACGCTACGTGCAGGCCACCCGTGCCGGGTCGCCTCAACTCGTGGTCGAGTTCGAGCCCACTCTCTATGAAGCGGTGATCGCCGCACTGCCTCTTCCCGCCGGCGCCGACCTGCGAGTCATCTTCGGCGATGCGCGAGTTGTCGCAGACGCGGAGTTTTCCGGCGAGGGGCGATCGTCGGTTCCGTCATCCCCTTCCTCCGCGCTCGGCGCCGCAGCGACGGGCGCCACCGCCGACGACACCGAATGGGTCAATGCGCGCTTCACCGTCGTCGATCTCTGGGATGCCGCCGTCATCAGACACCGTGTGGCCAGCCAGGAGTTCTACCGCCGGGTCGCGGCGCGCTCCGCAGCCGACGGTGTCGTGGCGGTCAACCTGCTCGATGGGCATCCGTTCGAGTATTCACGGCGACAGGCGGCCACCCTGAGCACGGTGTTCGAGCACGTCGCCGTCGTTCTCGAGGCGGAACCGACCGACGATGAAGGACCGCTCAGCAACGTCGTCGTCTTCGCGAGCGATGAGCCGCTGGACATCGTGACCACCCCCGATCTTCTCGGCACGCCGCGACCGCACATGCTCCACGACAGTCGGCTGACGTCATGGATCGCTGAGGCGCGCATCATGACCGACGCCGACGGCACGGACTCCCCCGACCCCGACGACCCCATCTGGGATTAGCGCGGCGCGGCGCGTCAGACGGCGCCGGACTGAACCATGCTCGGCCGCTCGGCCGCCGGGTTAGAACATATTTTCGAATGTCGGTGGTTCCTGGTGTACTGAAGCCATGGAAGCGATGGTCGATGCGACGGATTCCCAGATGGCGGCGCTCGCCGATCTGGTCGCGTCGTTGGCCGCCGCTGAGGCGACGTTGAGCAGCATGCAAGCCGCGCGCGACGGGTTGCTGGCTCTCGCCGGGCGGCTCGCCGTCGACATCGCGCAGCAGGCGCACCACCCCGATGGCGCGGACATGACGATCCGTTCCGTCGCCGCCGAGATCGGTGCCGTGCAGCGCGTGAGCGACCGGACCGTCGAGCGGCGGATGTCCGACGCGTCGTGGCTGGTCGACCGCTTCCCGTCGGTCTGGCACGCACAGGGTGAAGGGCGGATCAGCGCGGCGCACTCGCGGGTCATCGTCGACGCCGGGGCGCATCTCGACGACGAGGCGGATCGCGTGGACTACGCCGCGGAGGTCATCGAGGCCGCGGCCGTCGAGTCGCCGAATCGTCTGCGACGTATCGCCCGACGGATCGCGGAGAAGTACCAGAAGCGCACCGTGACGGAGCGGCATCGCGAGGCCCGCGAGAAGCGGCGGGTGTGGATCAAGGATGGCGACGACGGCATGGCCGAACTCGGCATGCACGGCTCCGCAGCCGTGGTGCACGGCATGTTCGACCGGCTCTCGCAGATGGCGCACGCCCTCAAGGAGGAGAACGTCAAAGCGGCGAAGGGGACGGACAGCGTCCGAGACGAACGCACGATCGATCAGTTGCGTGCCGATCTGCTCGCCGACCTCGTCCTCACCGGCGCCCCAACCGCGCACGACACCGAAGACGGGCTGCTCGAAGCGATTCACGCCAGGGTCGAGGTCACCGTACCCGCATCGTCTCTGATGAACGGCGAGACGACCTCCTCGGCGGGCCGGTGCTCCCCTCCGGCCGAGCTGGACGGCACGATGCCGCTCGATTCGTGGACCGTCCGCTTCTTCGCCGCGACCGCAGGGGGTTGGGATCGCGTCTTCACGCATCCGACCAGCGGCGCGATGCTTTCCGTCGACCGCTATCGTCCCAGCGAACAACTCCGACGACATCTCCGGGCGCGAGACCAACGATGTCGTTTTCCGACCTGCGGTCTGGCGGCACGAAAATGCGACGTCGATCACAACGTCGCCGCAGCCGCAGGAGGGGCCACCTCCCACGAGAACCTCGCGGCGTTCTGCCGACGGCATCACATGCTGAAGCACCATTCGCCATGGCACGTCCGACAGGGACCGGGCGGAGTTCTCGAATGGACCAGCCCGACAGGCCGCATCCACGTCGACGAGCCTCCCGCGCAGAACACCGTCACTTTTGCAGAAGCCGGAACGGTTGCAGCTCCGTTCTGACGTTGAAGATCTAGCGGGTCGAACTACCCGACTGCCGAGGCCCGCACACGAACGAGCCGCCCGGACCGATCCTCGCGAGGAGGCTCGGCCGGACGGCTCGTGTGATGTCCTCGAAGAGGACGGGTGTCTTACTGGTACGACTTCACGATCTCGAGGAGGCTCGGGACGTTGGCGTATGCCTCGGCCGCGTTCTCCTTCGTGACGATGACCGGGTCGAGCAGGTACGCCGGGACGACCTTGGCGCCGTTGTCGTAGGACTCGGTGTCGTTGACGTCGACCTCCTCGCCCTTCTGCAGCTGCTGGACCATCTTGATGGCCTGCTCGACGAGGAGCGTGGTGTCCTTGTTGATCGTGGAGTACTGGATGCCCTCCATGATCGACTTCACCGACTCGACCTCGGAGTCCTGACCCGTGACGACCGGGACGGGCTTTCCGGCCTGCTGCACCGAGGTGATGATGGCGCGGGCAAGCGTGTCGTTCGGCGAGAGGACGCCGTCGATGACGGTGTCGCCGCTGTACGACGAGGTCAGCAGGGTGTCCATACGGTTCTGCGCGTTCTCCGGAAGCCAACCCTCGGTCGCCGTCTGGGCGATCTCGGTCTGACCCGAGACGACCTTGAGCGTGCCGTCGTCGATCTTCGGCTGCAGGACCTCCATGGCGCCGTCGAAGAAGACCGCGGAGTTCGCGTCGTCCGGCGAGCCGGAGAACAGCTCGATGTTGTACGGAGCCTCGTGGCCCGCACGCTCGGCCAGACCGTCGAGCAGGGCCTGACCCTGCAGGTTGCCGACCTTGAAGTTGTCGAAGGCGGCGTAGTAGTCGACGGCCTCGGTGTTCTCGATCAGTCGGTCGTAGGCGATCACCGTGGCGCCAGCGTCCTTGGCAGCCTGCACCTGGGTGGCCAGCTGCTTGCCGTCCTTGGCACCGATGATGATGACCTTGGCGCCGTTGGTGACCATCGCCTGGATCTGGTTCTGCTGCTCGGCGACGGTGTTGCTGGCCGGCGCGTACTGCACGTCGGCCTTGAAGCCGGCCTCAGCCAGGCCGTCCTCGAACAGCTTGCCGGCGAGGACCCAGTTCTCCGAGGTCTTGTCCGGGAGTGCGACACCGATCGTGGCGTCTGCTGCGAAGCCCGCTGCCGCCTCGTCGCCGCCATCGGCTCCGGTGTCTCCGCCGCGCTCCGCAGAGCATCCGGTGAGGGCGAAAGCGCCCACGGCGACGATCGCTGTCGCCGTCAGAAGCATCTTCTTCATGTGATCTCTTTCTCTGGTGTGTGAAGGTCGTCTCACGCGTGCGAACGCGATCCGACCCCTACTGTCCGCTCGTCTTGTCGACGGGTGGGGCTTGATAGGTCTTGTTGGGCTCGAAGGTCTGCAGAGCCGGGTCCTCCTTGCGGCCGAAGCGGCGCGTCATGAACCCGATGAGCGACGGGCGCCCCTGCTGCTTGTTCCAGACGTCGATACCGACCGCGATCAGGAGCACGAGGCCCTTGATCATCGAGACGACATCCGAACCCTGACCGAGCAGCGCGAGGCCGTTGTTGAGGAAGGCCATCACGAGACCACCGATGATCGACCCGATCACGGTGCCGATACCGCCGGCGACAGCCGCGCCACCGATGAAGACCGAGGCGATGGCGTCGAGCTCCCAGCCGGTGCCGTCGTTCGGGCCGGAGGCCTGCGAGCGGGCGACGAAGATCATGCCGGCGAGAGCCGCGAGCACCGACATGTTCATCATCACGAAGAAGTCGACCCAGCGGTCCTTCACGCCCGAGAGGCGCGCTGCCTGCCGGTTGCCGCCGACCGCGTAGATGTGACGGCCGAACACGGTGTTGCTCGTGATGAAGGTGTAGACGATGACGAGGGCCAGCAGGATCAGGCCCGGCACCGGGAAACTCGTCCCGGGGCGACCGGTGGCGAACATCCACGCGGCGGCCAGCACGACGACGGAGAGCAGCACGACCTTGGTCACGCTCACCCACAGGGGCGCTCGGTCGGAGCCCATCTTCTTCTGGACGCGACGGGTGCGGATCTCCCAGAAGATGAGCCACGCGACGGCCACGAGGGCGAGCAGCATGGTCGGGATGTTGAACGGCAGCGGGAGTCCGATCTCGGGCAGGTACCCCGTGCCGATGACCTGGAAGCCCTTCGGGACCGGGATCGTCTGTGCGTCGCCGATCCACTGCTGCGCACCGCGGAAGAAGAGCATGCCGGCCAGCGTCACGATGAAGGCGGGAACACCGACGTAGGCGACCCAGAATCCCTGCCACGCGCCGACTGCGGCTCCCACGCCGAGACCGAGCAGGATCGCGAGCGGCCAAGGGAGGTTCCACTCCGACATCGACTTCGCGACGATGATGCCGGTGAACGCTGCCACGGAGCCGACCGACAGGTCGATGTGCCCCATGATGATGACCATCACCATCCCGATCGCGAGGATCAGGATGAACGAGTACTGGTTGATGACGTTGATCAGGTTGCCCGAGGTGAGCGTCGCGCCGTTCGGGCCGTTGCGCAGCAGGGTGAGGACCTCGAAGAGCAGGATGATGACGATCAGGCTGCCGAGGATGCCGAACTGACGCAGCGTCGACGTTCCGCCGCCTCCGAACATCTTCGTGATGTCCTTGAAGTGGAATCCGCTCTTCGCGGGGGTGGATTCGGTGGTCATGCGGATGCTTTCTGGTTCGCGGAGGTCATGCTGCGCATGAGGGCCTCGGGTGTCGCCTGATCGGCCGGGATGCAGTCGGTGACCCGACCTTCGAAGACGGTGTAGATGCGGTCGGAGATGCCCAGGAGCTCCGGCAGCTCGCTGGAGATGACGATGACGCCCTTGCCCTGCGCCGCGAGCTGATTGATGATCGCGTAGATTTCGTACTTCGCCCCGACGTCGATGCCGCGGGTGGGTTCGTCGAGGATCAGCAGGTCGGGATCGGTGAACATCCACTTCGCCAGCACGACCTTCTGCTGGTTTCCGCCGGAGAGCTTTCCGACCCCCTCCTCGACCGAAGGCGTCTTGATCCGCAGCGCCTTGCGGTAGTCGTCGGCGATCGAGAACTCCTGGCGCGCGTCGACGACGCCGTTGCGGGAGATCTTCGAGAGCTTGGCAGCGACGACCGAGCGCTTGATCGTGTCGAGGAGGTTGAGCCCCAGCGACTTGCGATCCTCGCTCACGTAGGCGAGACCGTGCTTGATCGCGGTGGCGACGTCGGGCAGGTCCACCTCCTGCCCGTCCTTGATCATGGTTCCGGAGAGGAACGTGCCGTAGGAGCGGCCGAAGATGCTCATGGCGAACTCGGTGCGCCCTGCGCCCATCAGTCCGGCGATGCCGACGACCTCACCGCGACGGACGTTGAGGTTCGAGCCCTTGACGACCATGCGCTCGGCGACGGTCGGATGCCGCACCCACCAGTCCTTCACCTCGAAGAACACCTCGCCGATGTCGGGCGTGCGGTCGGGGTAGCGACTCTCCAGCGACCGGCCGACCATCCCGCGGATGATGCGGTCCTCGTTGATCTCGCCGCGGGAGATGTCGAGCGTCTCGACCGTGCGGCCGTCGCGAATGATCGTGATCTCGTCGGCGATCTGCTCGATCTCGTTGAGCTTGTGGCTGATCATGATCGACGCGATGCCCTTGGCCTTCAGGCCGAGGATCAGATCGAGCAGGTGCTGCGAGTCGGACTCGTTGAGCGCCGCGGTGGGCTCGTCGAGGATGAGGAGCTTGACGTCCTTGTTCAGGGCCTTCGCGATCTCGATGAGCTGCTGCTTGCCGACGCCGAGCGTCTTGATCTGCACATCGGGGTCTTCACGCAGTCCGACGCGGGCGAGCAGTTCGACGGCCCGCTGCTTCTGCGCCTGCCAGTCGATGCGGCCGAACCGCTTGATCTCGTTGCCGAGGAAGATGTTCTCGGTGATCGAGAGCTCCGGGATCAGCGCGAGCTCCTGGTGGATGATCGCGATGCCGGCCTGCTCGCTCGCGACGATGTCCTTGAAGCGCTGCTCCTCGCCGTAGAGCAGGATCTCGCCCTCGTATGTGCCGTAGGGGTAGACCCCCGACAGCACCTTCATGAGGGTGGACTTCCCGGCGCCGTTCTCGCCGCAGATCGCGTGGATCTCGGCGGCGCGAACGGTGATGGATACGTCGGCGAGTGCCTTGACCCCCGGGAACTCCTTCGTGATGCTGCGCATCTCGAGGATGGGGCCTGACACTGTCGGCAACGTTGCTGTGGTGCTCACGTATCTTTTCCTTGCAGACGTGCGGTCACCTTCGATGTGACCGTTCACATTGGATTACATCGTCCCCGCACGAGGGACCGCTGTCAAGTCCGCGCGCAGATTTCGTGTCGCTACCGTGATGCAGCCGACTCGCGGGCCCGCAGCAGCGTCTTCAGCGGGCCGAACTCCGGCACCTGCTCGCCGCGGATCTGCGCCAGAAGGATCCGGACGGCCCTGCGCCCGAGCTCGGGGAAGTCCTGATGCACCGTGCTCAGCGTGGGCGCGACGTGCGCCGCGACCGGGATGTCGTCGAAGCCGATCACGCTGACATCGTGCGGAACGCGGACCCCGGCGTCGCGGAATCCGTGCATGAGACCGATCGCCATCAGGTCGTTGGCGGCGAACACCGCCGTGAAGTCGCGGCGACGTGACAGCTCCTGCCCCGCGAAGTAGCCGAAGTCCGCCGTCCAGTCGCCCCGGATCGGCGGGAACGTGGGCAGATCGGCCTCCCGCAGCCCGTCGAGGTATCCGCGCATGCGCGACTCCGCCTCGATCCAGTCCTGCGGGCCAGCCAGGTGCAGGATGTCGCTGTGGCCGAGGGCGATCAGGTGCTCCGTCGCAGCGCGCGCACCCGCCACCTGATCGGCGGAGAGGCTCACGCCGTCGGAGCCGGATGCCGTCTGCAGATTGACGAAGGGGATGTCCGACGACATCCCGCGCAGGACGTGGAAGACACGCACCTGCGGGGCCAGGACGACGATCCCGTCGACCTGCTCACGCGCCAGCTGGCGCACCGCGGTGCCGATCGCCTCGGGCGTCGTGTCCGCGAGGTTCAGCGTCGAGACGGAGTAGCCCTCCTCGCGCGCGGCATCCTCGATGCTCGCGATCGACGAGGTCGGACCGAACTCCCCGATGGTCGCGGAGAGGACTCCCAGCATGTTCGACTTGCTGGTCACGAGCGCGCGCGCGGCGAGATTGGGGCGGTAGTCGAGCACGGAGATCGCGTCGAGGACCTTGGCCTTCGTCTCCGGGCGGATGCTCGGGTGATCGTTCAGCACCCGGGAGACGGTCTGGTGCGAGACGCCCGCCAGACGCGCGACGTCGCGGATGCTCGGCATCCGGGCACGCTCGGAGGCGGTGGACATCGCAGGCCTCCTTGCATGTGCACGGTCACATCGTCACCTCATTATGTCTGTCGAACCGGCGGAGTGCATCTCCGCCGGTCGCGAGGGACCGCCAGAGATCGTCGAAGCCCGTCCTGCGTTGTCGGATCGCACCGGAATCGCGGGCGGGTTTCGTGTGCGCGCACCGGATGGATCCGCTCCGGCGTGGAACGGTGATCGTGTGGACACTCTGTTGCGCGGCGGACGCGTCATCGACCCTGGCACCGACACCGATCGGATCGCCGACCTGCTGATCTCGGACGGGCGGGTGGCGGCGGTCGGCACCGACCTCGTCGCACCGGCGGATGCCGCCGTGATCGACGTCGAGGGACTGATCGTCGGGCCGGGCTTCGTCGATCTGCACAGCCACGTGCACTCGATCGCGGGTCAGCGCCTGCAGGCGATGGACGGCGTCACGACAGCCCTCGATCTGGAAGCCGGTCTCATGCCGATCGACGAGGCGATCGCTCGGGCCGAAGCCGAGGGGCGCCCTCTCAACTACGGCTTCTCGGCATCCTGGGTGCAGGCCCGCGCCTTCGCGCACCTCGACCGGCTTCCCGAGCCGGACATCCACGCCTCGATGGAGCTCCTCGGCGACAAGGAGTGGCAGCGCACGTCGAGCCCGACCGAGCGCCGCCGATGGCTGGCCCTGCTCGAGGACGAGCTGACGCGCGGCGCACTCGGCATCGGCGTGCTCATGGGGTACGCCCCGCGGACCGACCCCGACGAGTATCTGGATGTCGCCCGCCTCGCCGCCGCCGTCGGTGCCCCGACCTTCACCCACGTCCGCGAGCTGATCGAAGCGGACCCCGAGACTCCGATCGACGGCACGCAGGAGCTCCTTCGCGCCGCCGCCGAGACCGGCGCCGCCATGCATCACTGCCATGTGAACAGCACCTCGCTGCGCCACATCGACCGCGTGCTGGGACAGTTCGAGTCGACCAGATCCGCGGGGTCCCGGGTCACCGTCGAGGCGTATCCGTACGGCGCGGGGAGCACAGCGATCGGTGCCTTCTTCCTGGCTCCGGAGAAGCTCCCCGGTCTCGGGATCACTCCTTCTGCGCTCGTGCTCGTCGAGACCGGCGAGCGCATCGCCGACGAGCGGCGACTCCGCGAGGTCCGCGCGACCGACCCGGCGGCCCCCTGCATCGTCACCTTCCTCGACGAGGACGACCCCGTCGACCGCGCCCACCTGCATCGGTCGCTCGCCTTCCCCGATTCGATCGTGGCCAGCGACGCGATGCCGGTGTTCTGGCCCGCGCGTGACGGCGCGCCCGCCGCGCACGAGCAGCGGGAATGGCCGTTGCCTCCCGGCGGCCAGACGCATCCGCGCACGGCCGGCACGTTCACGAAGTCTCTCCGGCTGATGGTGCGCGAGTCCGGCGCGTGGACCTGGCTCGAAGCCTTCCGCCGCTGCGCCCACCTCCCCGCTCGCGTGCTCGACGAGACGTCGCCCGCGATGCGTCGCAAGGGGCATCTGGGCGCCGGCGCCGATGCCGACGTCGTCGTGATCGACCCCGTCACGGTCACCGACCGCGCCACCTATCTCGACCCGACGCGTCCGTCCCAGGGCGTCCGGCACCTCCTGGTGCACGGGAACGCCGTGATCCGCGACGGACATATGCTGACCGCGGCATATCCCGGACGGGCAGTGAGAGGAGAAGCATGATGAACGGCGACCTGCAGGCCCTGCTCGACGAGAGCGCCCGCGAACTCGGCGTTCCCGGCGCCGTGATCGGAATCATCGACGGCGATCAGGAGCATGTGCTGACGACCGGCGTCGCCGCCGCCGACACCGGCGCCCCGGTGACGGAGGACACGCTCTTCCAGATCGGATCGACCTCGAAGACGTTCACCGGGACGGTCGCGATGCACCTGATCGAGAACGGGCTGCTCGAGCTCGACACCCGGGTGATCGACGTGCTCCCGGACCTGCGTCTCGCGGACGAGACCGCGGTGCAGAGCCTGCGCATCCGGCACCTCCTCACGCACTCCGGCGGCTTCCTCGGCGATGCGGACGAGCTGCCGGGGTGGGGCGACGACGCGCTCGCGCGGAACATCGCGACCTACGGATCCCTCCCCCAGTTCTTCGCCCCCGGCACCATCGCCTCGTACAGCAACGCCGGGATGCGTCTGCTCGGGCGCGTCATCGAGGTCGTGACCGGCGAGACCTTCGAGCAGGCGGTGCAGCGCATCGTGCTCGACCCGCTGGGCATGACCGAGACCTTCTTCTTCCCGTGGGACGTGATCACCCGCCCGCACGCCGTCGGGCATGTGCCCGGTGCGGACGGGACGATCGTCCCCTTCCCCCTCTGGGGGATCACCCGCGACATGAACGCCGAAGGCGGGATCGTCTCCTCCGTGGGCGACCAGCTCCGCTACGCGCGCTTCCACCTGCGCGGCGAGACCGGGGGCAGCGCTCTCGTCGGCGAGGCCACGCGCCTGCGCATGCAGCAGCCGCAGCTGAGCGCCGGACCGCCCGTCGAAGCCATCGGCTACCCCTGGCTGCTCACGCATCGCGGCGAAGCCCGAGTCGTCATGCACGGCGGCAACATCGCCGACATCCAGATCAGCGAGTTCCTGTTCGCGCCGGACCACGACCTCGCCATCACGGTGCTCACCAACAGCGGCGGCGGAAAGGCCCTGGGCTCGCGGATCGTCGACTGGTGCTTCGAGCACCTGCGGGGCGTCTCGACGACATCAGCCGGGATGGAGCTGCGGTCGCCCGACATGCTCGACGAGCTGACCGGCACCTACGACGCCGGTCAGTGGCACTACGACGTGACCAGAGTCGGCGACGCGCTCGAGTTCGCGATGGTGTTCTCGCCGCACATCATCGCGCTCGGCATCCCTCCCCGTCCGCCGATGCGGCTTCGGGTGCGCGCCGACGGCGCACTCATCACCGACGACGATCAGGCCGTCGGCCGCACGCTCGACCCCTCGGAAGGCGGCCCGGAACTGCTGCACCTGGGTCTGCGCGCGGTCCGTCGGCGCTGACCTGCGGACCTTCGTCCGAACGCACCAAGGTCTGCGCAAGTCTCGTCGCCGGGCACCAACGAGGCGACGGAGCACGCGAATAGTCTCGGCCCCATCGCCGTCGCCTCCACGACGACGGCCCAATCGACCAAGAGGAGCGCACGTGTCCGACCTGAATGAAATCGGCAGCTGGGTTCGAGAGAATCTTCCCGCGATGCTCGCCGACGCGCACATCCCCGCGGCATCCGTCGCGATCCTGGCAGATGGCGAGATCTTCACCACCGCCGCAGGCATCTTGAACCGCAACACCGGCGTCGAGGCCGACGAGGACTCGCTCTTCCAGATCGGGTCGATCACCAAGACCTGGACCGCGACGCTCATCATGCAGCTCGTCGACGAGGGACTGCTCGACATCGACGCCCCCGTCCGCGACAGCGTTCCCGCGTTCGCGATCGGCGACGACGCCGCGGCGACCGCGATCACCGCTCGGCAGCTGCTGAGCCACGTGAGCGGCTTCGAGGGCGACCTGTTCAACGACACCGGGGTCGGCGACGACGCGGTAGAGAAGTACCTCGCCACGATCGCCGACGCACCGCAGCTCTTCGCCCCCGGCGAGCGCTTCTCGTACAACAACGCCGCATTCGTCGTACTCGGTCGCATCATCGAGGTGCTGCGCGGCACGTCGTACGACCAGGCGCTGCGAACGCACCTCGCCGCTCCGCTGGGACTCACCCACGTGGCCACGACGGCCGCCGAGGCGATCATGTTCCGCGCCGCGCTCGGGCACATACCAGCCGAGGGCAGCGATGAGCCGGTTCCTGCACCCGTGTGGAGCCTCGTGCGCTCGAACGCCCCCGCCGGTTCGATGCTCGCGATGACGGCGCGCGACCTCGTGAGCTACGCCCGCATGCACCTGGACGGCGGCGTCGCCGCTGACGGGACCCGCGTGCTCTCCGAGAAGAGCGTCCTGGCGATGCAGGAGCGACAGGTCGACCTTCCCGAGCTCGGTGTCATGGGCGACGCGTGGGGCCTCGGCTGGGAGATCTTCGACTGGAACGGCGGGCCCGTGATCGGCCACGACGGAGGCACGATCGGCCAGAACGCCTTCCTGCGGATGGTCCCCTCCGCGGGAGTCGCGGTGGCGGTCCTCACGAACGGCGGGCGGACCGTCGACGCTTACCACGCGATCACCTCGAAGGTCCTCGCCGCCCTCGCCGGCGTCACCATGCCCGCGCTCCCCTCGATCCCGGAGACTCCGGTCGCGGTCGACGTCGAACGGATCCTCGGAACCTACTCGTCATCGGTCTCGGATTCGACCGTGCGGGTCGACGACGACGGCCGCATCTGGCTCGAGCGCACCATGAAGGGCATCTTCGCCGAGCTCGGCCCGGCCCCCGAGCCCGTCGAGCTCGTCGGCTGGACCGCCGACACCCTCCTCCCCCGCGAGAAGCAGCACGGCATGCACATGCCGCACGCGTTCGTCGGCGATGACGGCAGCGGCCGCGCTCTGTACCTGCACACAGGACGCGCTGACCGCCGGGTCGGCGCATGACCGCCGTGACGGTCGTCGAGACGGATACCGACTCGGAGATCGCGGAGATCTTCGCGGATGCGGGTGCAGCGGGCTTCCTGCATGCACGCGAGATTGGCGTCGAGGGCGGTCAGGAGGTGAACGTCGGCGCCGACGAGCCCGTCGTACTCGCGTCGGTCTTCAAGATCCTCGTGCTCACGGCCTACGTCCGAGCGGTCGCCGCCGGCGAACTCGATCCGAAGGAGCGCACGACCGTGACGGCGCGCTACCGCATCGGCGGAGTGGGCACAGCCGGATTCTCGGACGACGTCGAAGCCAGCTGGCGCGATCTCGCACAGAACATGATGACCATGAGCGACAACGCTGCCACCGACGTCGTGTATCACCGTCTCGGTGCGGCAGCGGTCGACCGGGTCATCGCCGATCTGGGGCTGCGGCACACACGCCTCGTGGGATGCTGCGAAGACCTGTTCGCCTCGGTGATCGCCGATCTGGACGGCGATGCCGACAGCGACCTGGATGTGCTGTTCGAGGGCGCGACCGCGGAGCAGATCCTCGCGCTGGACGCGGTGCACCCCCTGCGCACCTCGCACTCCACTCCGCGCGACCTCACGACGCTGCTCAACGCACTCTGGACCGACACCGCGGCGTCGGCCGAAGCCTGCCGTCAGGCCCGCGACATCATGGCGCAGCAGATCTGGCCGCACCGGCTGAGTTCGGGCTTCCCGTCCGATGTGCGCATCGCGGCGAAGACCGGAACGCTGCCCACCTGGCGCAACGAAGCCGGAGTCGTGACCTATCCCGACGGCCGCCAGTACGCGGTGGCCGTGTTCACGCGCGCCGCGTCGCTCGCCGAGCGGCAGCCACGCGTGGATGCGTCGATCGGCCTCGCAGGCTTCGCGGCCATCGAGCACCTGCGCGCACTCTGACCCACACCGACCCCCACCTTGCACCATCCACCTGCACCATCCACCTGCACCATCCCGAACACTGCTGGAGGCTTCTGATGCGTTCTCGTACCCCGCTGATCGCGCTGATCGGCGTGACGGCCCTCGCCCTGACATCCTGCGCCGCCGGCGCCCCTCCCGGTGGAGGTGACAGCACCGACGGGGTGCTCGCCGACGGCAAGACGTTCACCGCGGTGATGGCCACAGACCCGGGCACCCTCGATCCGTTCACCACGACCATGGGTGCAGCGAGGCAGATCGACCGCTACCTGTACTCGCGTCTCGTCGAGGTGCAGAACGACGGCGACGTGCTCCCGGGACTCGCAGCGGAGTGGGAGGCCGACACCGAGGGCGCCGTCTTCACATTGCGCGACGGCATCACCTGCGAAGACGGCACGCCTCTCACGGCGACCGATGTCGCGCGCAACATCGACTACATCGGCGATCCGGCGAACGGGTCTCCCCTGGCCGGCCTCCAGGTGCAGCCGGGGACGAAGGCGGTCGGCGACGACGCGGCGGGCACCGTCACGGTGACGAGTGGGCGGCCCGACGCATTCCTGCTGCAGAACATCGGCAGCATCTCGATCGTCTGCGGCACCGTCGTGGACGACGCGGACGCCCGCGCCGCCGGCGAGGGCGCGACGGGGATGTTCACCCTGTCCGAGAGCATCCCGAACAGCCAGTACACGCTCACCCGTCGCGACGACTTCACCTGGGGGCCCGGTGACTGGGACCCGAAGCAGCCGGGCCTTCCCGAGACCGTGATCTACCGCGTGATCCCGAACGAGACCACCGCCGCGAACCTCGTGGTGTCCGGCGAGGTCAACGCCGCACTCGTCCTCGGACCCGACCGGCAGCGGCTCCGCGACGCCGGCCTCTTCGTCTCCGAGCTGCCGCTCGCCGCCGGGCAGCTGTTCTTCAACCAGGCAGAGGGACGCCCGGGCGCCGACCAGGCGGTCCGGGAGGCGCTTGTGCAAGCCCTCGACCTCGGTCAGCTCCGTCAGGTGCTCACCGGAGGTGAAGGCACCGAGGCGAAGAGCCTCGTGACGATCGCCCCGAACCCCTGTCAGGCTGACGTCGTCGACGGCCTCCTGCCGGAGTTCGACGAGAAGACGGCCGCGGCGAGCCTGGACGACGCCGGCTGGGAGGTCGGCTCCGACGGGATCCGGGAGAAGGACGGCGTCGCCATGGAGATCACTCTGGTGACTCCGACCACCCTCGGCAACGGAGGCAGCGCCGCCGCGGAGCTGATGCAGGCATCATGGAAGACGCTCGGCGTCGCCGTGACCATCAAGACCCTCGACGGCCCCTCGGTGAGCGAGACGCTTTTCGCGACGGGTGACTGGGATGTCTCCGCCGTGCCGCTCGGCGTCTCACTGCCCAGCATGCTCGTGCCGTTCTATTCCGGCCCGACCCCACCCGAGGGAACGAACTTCGCCTCGATCGTCAACGACGAGTACTCGGCGGCCGTCACATCGGCATCCTCGAAGCCGGGCACCGACGGATGCGAAGAGTGGGGTGCCGCCGAGCAGGCGCTGTTCTCCTCGTTGTCCGTGGTCCCCTACGCCAACAACGTCCTGACAACGTTCGGCAACAAGGCGACCTTCACCGAGGGCGACGGCATCGACCCCGCCTCGATCCGCATGTACGAGTAGACCCGAGAGCCGGAGGCAGCCGATGGCCAGCACCACCGCCACGCAGGCGATACTGATCAGATCCGCACGGTCGGACAACCCCTGGGTGTCCTTCCTGGTCCGGCGCGGCGGGCAGTTCGTGCTGTCGGTGTGGGTGCTGGTCACGGCTGCCTTCCTCATGATCCACCTGGTGCCGGGCGACCCGGTCCGCGCTGCGCTCGGGATGAACGCTCCGGTGGAGCTCGTCGAGGCGCGCCGCGCCGCGCTCGGGCTCGATGAGCCGCTCTTCGTGCAGTATCTCCGCTACATCGGCGGCCTGTTCACCGGCGACATGGGCACGTCCATGATCACCGGCCAGCCGGTCGCCGACATCATCACCACCCGGCTGCCTGCGACTCTGCAGCTCGCTCTGCTCGCGGTCGTGCTGGTGCTGCTGGTCTCCGTCCCTCTCGGGGTGACGATGGCCGTCGCGACCCGCGGCGGCCGGCGTCGCGGCCTGGAGCTGGCCTTCGCGACCGGATCGGTGATCCTCGCCGCGATCCCCGAGTTCCTCCTCGCCGTCGGCCTCGTCTACGTCTTCGCGGTGTCGCTCGGCTGGTTCCCCATCGCCGGCAACACCGCCCCGTTCGCCCTCGTGCTCCCGGTGATCGCCCTCTCGGTCGCACCGATCGCGGTGTTCTCGCGCATCATCCGGGTCGAGGTGCTTTCCGTCCTCAACCAGGACTTCATCCGCACCGCCCGGGCCAAGCGACTCGCGCCACGCCGGATCTACTCGCGCCACGCGCTGCCGAACGCCATGACTGCGACTCTCACCCTCACCGGACTGCTGCTGACGGGCATGGTCGCCGGCACCGTGCTGGTCGAGAACGTCTTCGCCTGGCCGGGCCTCGGCACCATGATCGTGCAGTCGATCCTGACCAAGGACTACTCGGTCGTCCAGGGGATCGTCCTCGTCTACGGCATCGGCGTCCTCATCGTGAATCTGGTGATCGACGTGATCCTCGCGCTCCTCGACCCTCGCTCCACCATCCGGGAGGCATGATGTCCGCACGCACCGCATGGACAGGGATCGTCCGCTCACCGCTCGGCATCACCGCGCTCAGCCTGGTGCTGCTGGTCACGCTCGCCGCGATCTTCGCGCCGATCATCTGGGGCGCTCAGGCCGAGCAGGTGAATCCGACCGAGATCACGCAGGGGCCGAGTGCCGCCCACCTGCTGGGCACAGACACCCTCGGTCGCGATGTGCTCGCACGGGTGCTGGTCGCGACCCGGCTCTCGGTCGTCCTCGCCGTGATCGCCGTGATCATCGGCGTCGTCGCCGGAACGCTGCTCGGCACCGCCCCCTCCGTTCTCCCGCGCTGGATCGGGCGACCCATCGTAGGCTTCGTGAACATCGCCGTCGCGTTCCCCGGGCTGCTGCTCGCGCTGTTCTTCGCGGTCATCTTCGGGGTGGGGTCCACGGGCGCCGTACTCGCGATCGGCTTCGCGATGGCGCCGCAGTTCGCGCGGCTCACCCAGACCCTCTCCGCCGCGATCGCCGGACGCGACTTCATCGACGCCGCCCGGGTCGCCGGGGTTTCGCGGTTCCGTATCCTGATCAGGCACATCCTGCCGAACATCGGCGAACCGCTCATCGTGAACGCGACCGTCTCCGCAGGATCGGCGCTGCTCGCCTTCGCCGGACTCTCCTTCCTCGGGCTGGGCGTGCAGGTGCCCGAGTACGACTGGGGTCGGCTGCTGGGCGAAGGCCTGAACCGCATCTACCTCAATCCGGCGTCCGCGCTCGGCCCCGCCGTGGCCGTGGTCATCGCCGGACTCGCGTTCAACCTGCTCGGCGAGACCGCGGCGGCGGCCCTCGGCGGGCGCTCGGGTCGCCGCCGCCACCGTCTCCCCGCCCTCGCGCTCCCGAGCGCCCCTCGACACGCGCAGGTCGCCGGCGACGACGTGGTGCTCCTCGTCGACGACCTGCGCGTCTCCTTCCCGACACCCAGCGGCTGGGTCACCCCGGTGCGCGGCGTCTCGTTCACGGTGTCGCGCGGCGAAGCGATCGGAGTGGTCGGCGAATCGGGCTCCGGCAAGAGTCTGACCGCTCTGGCCGCCGCCCGGCTCATCGAACGCCCTGGCCACGTTGCGGCCGCGCAGCTGGACTTCTGCGGCACCCCTTTGCTGACGACATCCGACCGTGCGGTGCGGAGCCTCCTCGGCACCTCGCTCGCCATGGTCTTCCAAGACCCGATGACCTCGTTCAATCCGACCAGAAGGATCGGCTCGCAGCTCGCCGAGGCCGCGTCCGAGCACCAGGACATCACGCGGAAGCAGGCGATGGATCGAGCGATCGAGCGCCTCCAGTCCGTGCGGGTGCCCGCGGCCGCCCGACGCGCCCGCCAGTACCCGCACGAGTTCTCCGGCGGTATGCGCCAGCGCGCGATGATCGCGATGGGCCTCATGAACCACCCGCGTCTGATCATCGCCGACGAGCCGACCACGGCGCTCGACGTCACGGTGCAGCGACAGGTCCTGCAGCTTCTCGCCGGTGTACGCCGCGACACCGACGCCGCGATCCTGCTGATCAGCCACGACATCGCGGTCGTCGCGCAGACCTGCGACCGTGTGCTGGTGATGTACGCGGGGCGCATCGTCGAGGACCTTCCCGCGGCGACGCTGCACACGAGTGCCCGGCACCCGTACACACGCGCGCTTCTCGATGTCGTGCCCGAGCTCGACGCGGACCGGGATGCACCTCTGAAGATGATTCCCGGCCGGCCGCCGGCTCCCGGCGCCTTCCCGGCGGGATGCGCCTTCGCCGCCCGCTGCCCTCTCGCCACGGACGTCTGCCGCGAGAGCGACCCCGAGCTCGTGACCGATACCGGGGGCCACCGGGTCGCGTGCTGGAACCCGGTCAGCGGCGAGGCGACGGTACCGGTGGCGATCGCCACGGCCGCAGAAGAGGAAGAGACGGTCCTGCGATGAGCGAGCTGCGTTTCGATCAGGTCAGCGTCCGCTACGGCTCGCACCGCTCCGGCCTCACGGCCGTCGACGATGTGTCCCTGACCGTTCCCTCCGGGTCAGTGGTCGGACTCGTCGGCGAGTCCGGCTCAGGCAAGTCGACACTCGCTCGGGCGGCGATCGGCCTCGCGCCGATCAGCGAAGGCGCCATCACGCTGGACGGGGTGGACGTGCGCAGCTTCCGTCGCCGCCGCCCCGTGCAGATGGTGTTCCAGGATCCGTTCTCCTCGCTCGATCCCCGAATGACGATCGGTGAATCGATCGCCGAGGCCCTCCCCCGCGACATTCGCGGAAGCAGGGCCCGTCGTGCCGAGGTCGCGCGGCTGCTCGACCTCGTGAGCCTCGACGCCGACCGCGCTCAGTCGCTCCCGGCCGCGCTCTCCGGCGGGCAGCGCCAGCGCATCGCCCTTGCCAGAGCTCTCGCCGCCCGGCCGGAGGTCGTGGTCGCCGACGAGATCACCTCGGCGCTCGACGTCTCGGTGCAGGGCTCGGTGCTCAATCTGGTGCGCGAGCTCCGCGAAGAGCTCGACCTGACGATGCTCTTCATCTCGCACAACCTGTCGGTCGTGCGCTACCTGAGCGACCACATCGCTGTGATGTACCTCGGACGGATCGTCGAGTTCGGGCCCACCGAGCAGGTGCTCGCCGACCCGCAGCACCCGTACACGCGCGATCTGCTCCAGGCGGCGCCCACCCGGCACGGGAATCTGCTGGCGGTCGACCCACTCGCACCCGTCGATGTGGAACCCGCCGACCCGCACGCCCCTCCCAGTGGCTGCCGTTTCCACCCGCGGTGTCCGATCGGTCCCGCAGCGCGACCCGACCGTCAGATCTGCGTCATCGCGGCACCTCCGCTGCCGTCCGGCCCAGCGGGCGCGGCCTGCCACTTCGCCGGGACGCATGCGGACGCCGCACTCGGAACTGTGCCCACCTCCCAAAGCATCCCCCTGGTTTCGGCCCCTGACACAACACCTTCCCCGCTCTCAGCGGACACAGTGAACTGACCATCCGATTGGAGCTCTCATGAACCGCCTCACCGTCGACGATCTGCTCTCCGTCCGCACGCCCGAGCAGCCGGCGCTGTCTCCGGACGGCACCCGTATCGCCTTCGTGCTGCGGACGACCGACCGCGACGGCGACCGGGACACGAGGGGCCTGTGGCAAGTGCCCGCCACCGGCGGAGAGCCCGCTCCGCTCACTCACTCGACCGCCGACTCGACGCCGGTGTGGAGCCCCGACGGCTCGCAGCTGGCGTTCCTCCGGGCCCAGGACGGTCCCGCGCAGATCTGGGTGCTGCCCGCCGCCGGCGGCGAGGCACGCGGCCTCACGACCCTCCCTCTCGGTGCCGGAGCCCCGGCGTGGAGCCCCGACGGCGCACGCATCGCCTTCACGGCGCCGGTCGACGGCGCAGCGCTCCCCGGAGAAGACGCCAAGACCATCCTCGCCCGGCGCTCGGCACCGGCGGCGACCGACCGACTCGGCTACAAGGCCGACGGCGCGGGCAACCTCGGAACGCTCGTCCAGCAGCTGCACGTGGTCGACGTCGCCTCCGGAAAGGTCACCGTGCTCACCGCCGGCCACTCGCACGCCTCCGACCCGTTCTGGTCGCCCGACGGCACGCTCCTCGCCTACTCCTCGAGCGTGGACGACGACGCAGACCTGACCATGCGGATCCCGGTGTTCGTGCGCTCCTCGACCGACCCGCGCCGCGCCGCCGTGCAGATCAGCGCCGCCGACGTGCAGGCGACCGCGGTGGGGTGGACTCCGGACGGCCGCCATGTCGTCGCCGCCGGTCGCACCGACACCGAGGTCGGGAACGCGGATCTGCTGCTGTTCCCGGTCGACGGCGGCGAGCCGCAGAACATCACGGGAAGCCTCGACCGCAACGTGATGCCGGGCGGCCCCGGGTACCCCGGCGGGATGCCGCAGTTCACGGCCGACGGCGACCTCGTGTTCTGCCTGCGCGACAACGGCTACTCGCACGTGTACCGGGTCGCTGCGGACGGCTCCGCTGCCACACCGCTCGTCGACGGCACCGCGAACGTCTCCGGACTGTCGGTCTCCGGGGCGTCCGCCGCGATCGTGCGGGCGACGCCGGAGTCCTTCGGCGACATCGCCCTCCTCGATGTCGCGAACGGCACGACCAGGGTCCTCACCGAGTACGGCGCCCCGGCGTTCGAGCTCGTCCCCTCCGAAGAGCGCCGCTTCACGATCTCCGACGGCACGGTCGTCACGGGGTGGCTGCGTCGCGACCCCGACGCCACCGGACCCCTCCCGCTGCTGCTCGACGTGCACGGCGGTCCGCACAACTCCTGGAACGGCGCAGCCGACCTCATCCACCCGTACCACCAGGTGCTTGCCCGCCGCGGCTGGGCGATCCTCACCCTCAACCCCCGGGGCAGCGACGGATACGGCGACGCGTTCTTCTCCGCGGTCTCCGGCGGCTGGGGCGTCAACGACGCGAACGACTTCCTCGAGCCGATCGACGCGCTCGTCGCCGAGGGCATCGCCGATCCCGCGCGCCTCGCCGTCACCGGCTACAGCTACGGCGGCTTCATGACCTGCTACCTCACCTCGCGCGACGATCGCTTCGCCGCCGCCGTGGCCGGCGGTGTCGTGACCGACCTGCTCTCGGTGGGCGGGACCTCGGACTTCGGTCATTTCATCTCCTCGAAGGAGAACGGGGGGCTGCCCTGGCGCGACGCGGAGCACCTGTCGGCGCAGTCGCCGTTCACGCAGGTCGACCAGGTCACGACGCCCACTCTGATCCTGCACGGCGCCGCCGACGACCGGTGCCCGGTGGGTCAGGCCGAGCAGTGGTTCACGGCTCTGCGCGAGCGCGACGTGCCCACACGGCTCGTGCTCTACCCCGGTGGCTCGCACCTGTTCCCGCTCTCCGGCGCTCCCTCGCATCGAGCCGACTTCTCGCAGCGCGTGATCGACTGGGTCGAGCAGTACGCACCGCCCGCAGGCAAGCCGGTGCGGGCACCCCTCGACGCCCGGCACTGGCAGCAGCGGCTGAGCGCCCTGGCCGCGGAGCACAAGGTTCCCGGCGCCACCCTCGGCATCCTCCGCCTCGGCGAGGAGCCGGTGTATGCCCATCACGGCATACTGAACGTCCGCACCGGCATCGAGACCACCGACGACTCCGTGTTCCAGATCGGCTCGATGGGCAAGGTGTGGACCACCACCGCGATCATGCGGCTCGTCGATCAGGGGATCCTCGATCTCGATGCTCCGGTCGCCTCGTACGTGCCGGAGTTCTCGTCCTCCGACCCGGAGATCACCCGGACCGTGACGCTGCGTCACCTTCTGAATCACACGAGTGGGATCGACGGCGACGTCTTCACCGACACCGGCCGCGGCGACGACACACTCGAGAAGTACGTCTCGCTACTGGCGGGGGTCGCGCAGAACCACCCGCTCGGTGCGACCATGTCGTACTGCAACTCCGGCTTCTCCCTGGCCGGGCGCGTGATCGAGAAGGTCACCGGAACGACCTGGGATCAGGCCATGCGCGATCTGCTGTTCACGCCGCTCGGACTCACCCACTCCTCCACGCTGCCGGAGGAGGCCATCATGTTCCGTGCGGCGAGCGGCCACACCGTGGTCGGCGACGACGGCCCGGAGCTCGCGCCGGCCTGGATGCTGCCCCGGTCCATGGGCCCCGCGGGTCTCATCAACTCCACGACGGCCGACGTGCTCGCGTTCGCCCGGATGCACCTCACCGGCGGACTCGCCGCGGACGGCACCAGGGTGCTCTCGGAAGCGAGCGTGAAGCGCATGCAGCAGCGCGAGGTCGACATGCCCGACCCGTATTCGCTCGGTGACGCCTGGGGCGTCGGCTGGATCCTGTTCGACTGGGATGGACGCAAGCTCGTCGGTCACGACGGCAACACGATCGGGCAGTCGTCGTTCCTGCGCATCCTGCTCGACGAGGAGGTCGCCGTCACTCTGCTCGCGAACGGCGGAAACACCCGTGACCTGTACGACGCTCTCTTCGGCGAGATCTTCGCTGAGATCGCCGATGTGCGACTCCCCGCGGGGCTCGTGCCGCCGGCGCAGCCGTTCGCCGACGATTTCTCCGAGTTCGAGGGCGTCTACGACCGGGCGGGTGTCCGCACCGAGATCTTCGCCGAGGAAGGCGGCCTGCGCATGCGCACCACCATCAACGGACCGCTGGCAGCCCTCCTCCCCGATCCGATTCAGGAGCATCCGCTGGTGCCGGTCCGACCGGGCGAATTCGTGATGCGCAGTGAGGGCGAACAGGCCTGGCATGCCGTGGTCTTCTACTCCCTGCCCACCGGCGAGCGCTATCTGCACCACGGCGTCCGCGCGGCGCCGAAGGTGTCGTGATGACCGTGCAGGCGGACGTCGACCTCGACCTGATCGTCGCCGACATCGAGACCCTCGTCACCTGCGAGTCACCGTCCGATGACCTGGACGCGGTCGCCCGCAGCGCAGAGGTCGTCGCCGCCCTCGGCGAAAGGCTGCTGGGTGCCGCCCCCGAGCGCATCATCATCGACGGCCGCACCCACCTGCGCTGGCGGTTCGGCACACCGCAGGTGCTGGTCCTCGGCCATCACGACACGGTCTGGCCGCTCGGCTCCCTGCAGAGTCTCCCGTTCCGCATCGACGACGGGGTGCTCCGAGGTCCCGGCTGCTTCGACATGAAGACCGGCGTCGTGATGGCACTGCACGCCGTCGCCGCGCTGCCGGACCGAACCGGCGTGAGCATCCTGATCACGGGCGACGAGGAGCTCGGCTCGCCGAGCTCCCGCCAGCTGATCGAGCAGGAGGCGATCGGCTGTGCGGCAGTGTTCGTGCTCGAGGCCTCGGCCGACGGCGGCGCCGTGAAGATCGCGCGCAAGGGCGTCTCGCTCTACCGCGTGCACGTCACCGGCCGTGCGGCCCATGCCGGACTGGAACCGGAACGCGGCATCAACGCCGCCGTCGAGGCCGCACACCTGCTGCTCGCGATCGCCCTGCTCGGCGACCCGGAAGCCGGAACCAGTGTCACCCCCACGCTCGTGCGCGCCGGCAGCACCACGAACACGGTGCCGGCGGCGGCGGAGTTCGCGGTCGACGTCCGTGTGCGCACGGGAGCGGAGCAGGACAGGGTGGATGCGGCTCTCCGCGCGATCCCGGCCACACTTCCGGGCGCCTCCGTGCGCGTGGAGGGCGGTGCGAATCGCCGCCCGCTGGAGCGGGAATCCTCGGCGCGCCTGTTCGCGCAGGCCGTCGCGATCACCGAACGCAGAGACCTCCCTCCGCTCCAGGGCGTCGCGGTGGGCGGAGCCTCCGACGGCAACTTCACCGCCGCGCTCGGGGTGCCGACCCTCGACGGTCTGGGCGCTGTCGGCGGCGGCGCGCACGCCGACGACGAACACGTGGTGGTCGCGATGATCCCCGAGCGCACCCTGCTGCTGCAGGAACTGATCTCCCTGGCATTGGCTGGAGGAAGGGCATGAGCATGACGGATGCCGCGGCGTACAGCGCCTCGCCCGAGGAGGCGGCCGATGCGGCGACTGCGGCCGCGGCGAGAGCGGGGGTGGAGATCCGCCTGCTCTCGGAGGTGGGCGACTTCGCCCGGGTCGCCGAGCTGTTCCAGAGCATCTGGACCAAGCAGGGCGAATCCTCTCCCGTGAACGTCGAGACGCTGCGCGCGCTCTCCAAGGCGGGGAGCTACGTGGGCGGCGCCTTCGAGAACGGCGAGCTGGTCGGTGCCTGCTTCGGATTCTTCGCAGCGCCCGACCAGCGCGCGCTGCACAGCCACATCGCCGGTGTCTCGCAACGGATGCGGGGGCGCAGCGTCGGCTTCGCCCTGAAGGTGCACCAGCGCGCCTGGGCTCTCGAGGAGGGACTCGACGAGATCTCCTGGACGTTCGATCCGCTCATCAGCCGGAACGCGCACTTCAACCTCGTCAAGCTCGCGGCCACGCCGACGTCGTACCACCGCAACTTCTACGGACAGATGGCCGACGCGCTCAACGGCGCGGACGACACCGACCGGATGCTGGTCACCTGGTACGTCCGCGACCCTCGGGTCGTCGCTGCCTGCCACGGAGATCCGATCGGCGTCGCGGACGAGCCGACGGCCTCCGAGCCGCTGCTCAGCGTCGGCGAAGACCTCGGACCGCTGCGGCACAGCACGGACGCCCGAATCGTACGCGTGGCGCTGCCGCGCGACATCGAGTCGTTGCGCCTCACAGAGCCCGCCCGTGCGAGCGCGTGGCGTCTCGCCCTTCGCGAGACGCTCGGATCATCGCTGGAGGGTCAAGGACGTGTGCTCTCGTTCGACCGCTCCGGCGCCTACACCATCGACAGAGGAGAACAGGGATGAAGCTCACCGGATTCGAGCTGCGCGTGATCGAGATGCCGCTGGTGTCGCCGTTCCGGACGTCGTTCGGGGTGCAGACCGTGCGCGAGGCGCTGATCGTGCGCGCCGTCACCGATGAGGCGGAGGGATGGGGCGAGGGCGTGGCGATGAACGACCCGCTGTACTCCTCCGAGTACGTCGAGGCGAGCGTCGACGTCATCACCCGCTTTCTGCTGCCGGCGCTCGCGCAGGTGAAGGACCTGGATGCCGGCGGCGTCGCTCCTGCGCTCGCGAAGTTCAAGGGGCATCGCATGTCGAAGGCCGCCGTCGAGCTGGCGATTCTCGACGCCGAGCTGCGGGCCACGGGTGTGCCGCTCTCGCGCGAGCTCGGCGCCGTGCGCGACCGGGTCGACTGCGGCGTCTCGGTCGGCATCATGGACTCGATTCCCGAGCTGCTCGATGCGGTCGGCGGCTACCTCGACGAGGGCTACGTGCGCATCAAGCTGAAGATCGAGCCGGGATGGGACATCGAGCCCGTGCGCGCTGTGCGCGAGCGCTTCGGCGACGACGTGCTGCTGCAGGTCGATGCGAACACCGCGTACCACCGCGGTGACGCCCGGCACCTCGCCAAGCTCGACCCGTTCGATCTGCTCCTGATCGAGCAGCCGCTCGACGAGGAGGATCTGCTCGGCCACGCGCAGCTCGCCAAGGCCATCACGACCCCGGTGTGCCTCGACGAGTCGATCGTGTCGGCCCGCGCGGCGGCGGATGCGATCGCGCTCGGCGCGTGCTCGATCGTCAACATCAAGCCGGGACGGGTCGGCGGGTACCTCGAGGCGCGTCGTATCCACGACGTGTGCGTGGCCAACGACATCCCGGTGTGGTGCGGCGGGATGCTGGAGACCGGGATCGGTCGCGCGGCGAACGTCGCCCTCGCGGCGCTGCCGGGCTTCACGCTTCCCGGCGACACCTCGGGTTCCGGCCGGTATTACTCTCGCGACATCACCGAGCCGTTCGTCGTGGAGGACGGCACCCTCACCGTCCCCACTGGTCCGGGGATCGGCGTCACACCCGACGCCGATGCGCTGGATGCCGTGACGGTGCGCACCGAGTGGATCACCTTCTGAGCGGGGACTGAGCTTCCGTGGGGCACGACGATGCTGTCGAGATCGACCAAGAGTCGATACGATTTCGTCGTGCCCCACAGCTCCGCGACCGGCGGTCGCCCTCTAGCCTGGGCCCTGTGCTCATGTCCGTGACGACCAGGCCCCGCGCCAGCCTCGGCCGGGTCATCGAAGACCTCGGCAACACCCTGCTCGAGGTGGTGAGCGGCGCCGCCGACGATGAGGCCGAGATCGAGACCGTCGTGATCCATGACGTGCTCGATGACGCGATGCCGATGCGCGGGGCGCTCGTCCTCGGCGTCGGACTGAGCGATCCTGACGAGATCGCCGAGCTGCTGCAGACGCTCGCCGCCCAGCACGCGTCCGCCCTCGTGCTGCGCGCGCCGGTGCGGGCGGAGCAGCCGGTGCGCGATGCGTCCGACGCCACCGGCATCCCCGTGCTCGCACTCACCCGCGGGGCATCGTGGGCGCAGCTGGCCGCGATGCTGCGCTCGCTCATCGCGGAGGGCGATGTCGGCGACCAGGGGGCCACGACGCTGGGCGGGATGCCGTCCGGCGACCTGTTCGCGCTCGCCAACGCGATCGCCACCCTGTTGAACGCCCCGGTCACGATCGAGGACCGCAACTCCCGGGTCGTCGCGTTCTCGGGCCGCCAGCACGAGGCTGATCCGGCGCGCATCGAGACGGTGCTCGGACGGCAGGTTCCCGAGCGGTTCGCCCGCCAACTGGAGGAGCGTGGGGTCTTCCAGGAGTTGTACCGCAGCGAGGACCCGATCGACGTCAGACCGGTGCTCAACACCGAGGGCCTCCCCTCGTTCCCGCGCGTCGCCCTCGCGGTGCGCGCCGGCGACGAGATTCTCGGATCGATCTGGGCCGCGGTGCAGGAGCCGCTCTCGCCCGATCGCGTGCGGGCGCTCAAGGACTCCGCCGGTCTCGTGGCCCTCCACATGCTGCGTCTGCGTGCCGGTGCCGACGTCGAACGCCGGCTGCGCGCCGACCTGCTCGCGACGATCCTCGAAGGCGGCCCCGGAGCAGCCGACGCAACGGCACGGCTGCGCCTGAGCGATCACCGGTGCGTGGTGCTCGCCCTGTCGGCAGCGGAGGACGTCGACGACGAGCAGTCCACCGGGGCCCGCGGAGTGGCAGAGAGACAGCGCATAGCCGACGCCTTCGCCGTGCACCTGGGCGCCGTGTACCTCCGCTCCGCCGTGGCGGTGATCGGGAACGTCGTGTACGCGGTCGTCGGAATCCGTCCGGAGCACGCCGATGCCGATTCCGTCGCAGAGCACAGCGATGCGGACAGCCGTGCCGCACGCGTCGCGACCGATTTCCTCGGTCGACTCGGCGCCACGAGTGAGATCCGCGTCGGCGTCGGCACGGTGGCTGATGCTGCGGCGGGAATCCCCTCATCGCGCGCCAACGCCGACCGTGCTCTCCGCGTTGTCCGCCAGGCGCCGTCGCGCGAGCCCGTCGCCCGCTTCACCGCCGTGCAGATGGAGGCGCTCCTGGTCGAACTCGGCGACCTCGTCCGCTCCCGTGGCGATCAGCCGACCGGCCCCGTCGCGCAGCTGCTGGCGCAGGACAGGGAGAAGGGCACGCATCTGGTGGAGACGCTGCGGGCCTGGCTCGACGCCTTCGGCGATGTGGCCGTGGCCGCCGCACGCGTGTACACGCACCCCAACACGTTCCGCTACCGGCTGCGTCGCCTGTCGGAGATCAGCGGACTCGATCTGACCGACCCGGAAGCCCGGTTCTCGGCCATGGTGCAACTGCGCCTGCTCGTTCCCCGCGACTGAGGTCGGCGGCCCGTACCGGGTGAGCGCACTGCGGCAGGCGCAGTAGCCTCCCCCGAAACGAGGCAGGCGGCTGAGCCGCCTCAGGCGCGCGGAGCGAGGCCCGCGTAGAGCAGTTCCGCGGTCTGGGGATCGGTCATCACGAGGACCTCTTCCCCGACACGAGGGATCTCCAGACGCGAGATGAGCGCCTGCACGGCCACGGCCTGTGCGCCCAGCTGCAGCGTGAGCACCACGCGGGGGTTGTCGTTGATCGTCTGGCCGGTGTCCTGCAGGCCGAGCACCGTCGCGGACTGCGTGGGCACGCCGGCCGCCCGCAGCGCCGCCACGTGCTCGGCCTGATGGATCGACGACGTCGCCTGCTGCATCGCCTCGGTGAACTCGCTCCCCAGGAACGCCTTGGTCATCTTCCCCATGAACCCGCGGCCCGCGGCGATGTCGTCGGCCATCTGGAGCCCTTCCTCCTGGCGCTCCTGCTGCGACTTGCGGGTGACTTTGAACAGTCCCATGATCACTCCTTCAGTGGTGGTGGTGATCACAGGCTATGCACCCGCTGCGGCTACCGATCACAGGATCCGCGCGCCAGCCACGGGACCGTGCACGTGCAGAGGATCCAGTCCCGCGCCGCGCAGCGTCGTCTGCACGTCCTGCGCGGTCTCGGGGTCGGGGCACAGCAGCGCGATCGTGGGGCCCGATCCGGAGACGAGTCCCTGCAGCGCACCCGCCTCGACGCCCCGGCGGATCACGTCCTCGAGGTCGGGGCGCTCGTAGACGGCCGCGGCCTGGAGGTCGTTGAACAGACCTTCGGCGAGCTGCAGGGCATCGCCCGACCGCAGCGCCTGCAGGACGGGGATCGGCACGTCCAGCGACAGCGGCGGATCGTCGGCGAGGGCGCCCTCCTCGCCGCGCAGGATGTCCAGGCGCTCGTAGACGACCGGCGTCGAGAGGCCCTCCTCGCTCGTGACCAGGACCCAGTCGAAGCGGCCGCGGGCGAGGGCGGGATTGAGCTGATCGCCACGACCGGTGCCGACCGCGGTTCCACCGTGCAGCGCGAAGGGCACGTCGGCGCCCAGGCGTGCGGCGAGGTCATGCATCCGCGCCGGTGAGAGTCCGGTGCCCCAGAGCGCGTCGCACGCGACCAGTGCCGCCGCGGCATCCGCCGATCCCCCGCCCATACCGCCGGCGACGGGGACGCTCTTGCGGATCTCGAGGGCCACGCCGCCGGTGTACTCCGTCGCGGTCGCGAGCAGCTTGGCCGCTCGCATCGCGAGATTCCTGTCGTCGAGGGGGACGGAGTCCACGTCCTCGACGCCCGACACCGTGAGCGAGAAGTCGTCCGCGTGCCGTGCGATCACGTCCTCGTACAGGGAGACCGCCTGGAACACCGTCGCGAGGGCATGGTAGCCGTCGTCGTGGCGCCCGCCGACACCGAGGTAGACGTTGATCTTCCCCGGTGCGCGCACATGCACGGATCCGGCGGTCGCGGCGACGCTCATGATCGGATCACAGCTCCGTCGAGGTCGCCCAGAGGTCCACGTCGATGGAACCGGAGAGCTCGTCGATGCGGGCGAGCTCCTCGTCGGTGAGCGTCGGCCCGTTCACCGCCGCGATGTTCTCGTCGAGCTGCTCGGGGCGGGAGGCGCCGATCAGGGCCGAGGCGACGACGGGGCTCCGCAGAGTCCACTGCAGGGCCAGCTGCGCGAGGGACTGGCCACGGCCCTTCGCGATCTCGTTCAGCGCGCGCAGCGTCTGCACGGCCTCGTCGCCGAGGGGGCCGTCGGGGAGAGAGCCGCGGTTCTGCGCGCGCTTCGCCGTGCCGTCGCCGAGGTACTTGTCGGTGAGCAGGCCCTGGGCCAGCGGAGTGAAGGCGATCGCGCCGAGGCCGGACTGCTCCAGGGTCTCGGTGAGGCCGTCCTCGACCCAGCGGTTCAGGATCGAGTACGCCGGCTGGTGGATGACCAGGGGCGTGCCGAGCTCCTGCGCGACCGCGACTGCCTCTGCGGTGCGCTCGGCGCTGTACGACGAGATGCCGACGTAGAGCGCCTTGCCCTGGCGCACGAGCGTGTCGAGCGCGCCGACGGTCTCGGCGATCGGCGTGACGGGGTCTGCCCTGTGCGAGTAGAAGATGTCGACGTGGTCCAGGCCCATGCGGGTCAGGGACTGCTCGGCGCTCGCGAGGATGTACTTGCGGCTCGCGAAATCTCCGTACGGTCCCGGCCACATGTCCCAGCCGGCCTTGGACGAGATGATCAGCTCGTCGCGGTACGGGCGGAAGTCCTCCGCGAAGATGCGGCCGAAGTTCTTCTCGGCCGAGCCGTAGGGCGGGCCGTAGTTGTTCGCCAGGTCGAAGTGCGTGATGCCCCGATCGAACGCGTGGCGCAGCAGCGCACGCTGGTCGTCGAGCGGGATGTTGTCGCCGAAGTTCCACCACAGGCCGAGCGAGATCGGCGGCAGGTACAGACCCGACGTGCCGACCTGGCGGTAGGCGAACTGCTGGTAGCGACTCTCGGAGGCCGCATAGGGACGGTGCAGCTCGGGGACGTCGGGAGAGAAGCGCGGGGAGTCGGTCACCGTGCCAGATTAGTCCCTGACGCTCTCCGCGTTCATCGATGCGGCATGTTGCGCGATGCGCTGATAGTCGTCCACCGTGAGGTCCTCCCCGCGTGCCGTCGGCGCGACGCCGGCGGCGATCAGGACCTCGGATGCCGCGGCAGAGCTGCCGAAGATTCCGGACAGTGCCTGGCGGAGCATCTTGCGGCGCTGATTGAAGGCGGCATCCACGATCTGGAAGGTGCGGCGGCGCTCGTCCTCGCTCCCGCGCTCCCCCTCCGAACGGTCGAATCCGACCAGCAGGCTGTCGACGTTCGGCACCGGCCAGAACACCTGGCGCGACACGGTGCCGGAGAGCCGCCAGTCGCCGTACCAGGCGGCTTTGACGCTCGGTGTGCCGTAGATCTTCGACCCCGGCTTGGCGGCGAGCCGTTCGGCCACCTCGGACTGCACCATGACCACGCCGCGCTTCAGGTAGTCGAAGTGCTCGAGGAAGTGCAGGAGCACGGGGACCGAGACGTTGTACGGCAGGTTGGCGACGAGCACGGTGGGCTCGCCGTGCAGCTCGGTGATGCGGAGGGCATCGGCGTCGACGACCGTGAGCCGGTCCGGTTCGACGCCGTGCTCGGCGGCCGTCTGCGCCAGCCGCGCCGCCAGACGGTGATCGATCTCGACCGCGGTCACGGATGCCCCGGTCTCGAGGATCGCGAGGGTGAGGGAGCCGAGTCCGGGCCCGACCTCGACGACCCGCTCCCCCGGCTGCACGCGAGCGGCCTGCACGATCTTGCGGACCGTGTTGGCGTCGACGACGAAGTTCTGTCCGAGCTTCTTCGTCGGGGTCACGTCGAGCTCTGCGGCAAGGCGGCGGATCTCGGTGGCGCCGAGCAGCGTGATGGTCATCCCTCCATTGTCCCTCACCCTCAGTAGTCTTTCGGGATGCCCTCCCTCGGCGACCTCGTCGCGCCCCGCCGCATGGGCCGTGATTTCCGCTGGCTGCTCGCGTCCTCGTGGACGAGCAACATCGGCGACGGCGTGGCCCTGGCTGCCGCACCGCTGCTGATCGCGTCGATGACGTCGTCGCCGATCCTGGTCGCGGCCGGTGCGATCCTGCAGTTCCTCCCCTGGCTGCTCTTCGGTCTGCACGCGGGCGCCATCGCCGACCGCTTCGACCGCCGCCGACTGGTGATGTTCGCGAACGGCGCCCGGGCCGTCGTCCTCACCGGCCTCTGCGTCTTCCTCGTCACCGGCACAGCGAACATCTGGATCGTGCTCGCGGTCGCGTTCCTCTACGGCACGGCCGAGGTGTTCGTCGACACGGCGGGAAGCAC
This sequence comes from Microbacterium luteolum, assembly GCF_039533965.1. Taxonomy (NCBI): domain Bacteria; kingdom Bacillati; phylum Actinomycetota; class Actinomycetes; order Micrococcales; family Microbacteriaceae; genus Microbacterium; species Microbacterium luteolum. The sequence goes on along the minus strand of NZ_BAAAUN010000002.1, from coordinate 95,447 downwards.
CCTGCTGCCGATGCTCGTGAAGCCGGCAGACCTCGGGCTCGGGAACGCTCGGCTGCAGGCGGGCTACCTGGTGGCGAACCAGTTCGCCGGTCCGCCGCTCGGCGCGTTCCTCTTCGCCGCCGGGACCGCCTGGCCCTTCCTCCTCGAGATCATCTGCGTCGCGCTCGCGGTCGTGCTGATCTCGCGGATGGCGAAGACCCCGGTGCCGCCGCGCCGCCCTTCGACAGGCTCAGGGACCCAGGGAAGCTCAGGGACCCAGGAGCGAACGCACCCGCCCGTCCACACCGACATCGCCGAGGGCCTGCGCTGGCTGTGGCGGAACCCGCCGGTGCGGATGCTGGTGCTGATCATCCTCGTGTTCAACGTCACGTGGGCAGCCCCCTGGGGCGTCCTGGTGCTCTATGCGACCGAGCACCTGCACATGGGCGCCGTCGGGTTCGGGGCGCTCACGACCGCCTCCGCGATCGGCGGGCTGCTGGCCACGGCGTGCTTCGGATCGCTGGAGCGGCACGTGTCGTTCGCGACGCTGATGCGCGTGGTGCTGTCGCTCGAGGTGCTGATGCACCTCGCGTTCGCGCTGACGAGCACCGGGTGGGTGGCGCTCGTGATCATGTTCGTCTTCGGCGCCTACGCGTTCGTCTGGGGGACGATCTCGACCACCGTGCGCCAGCGTCTCGTCCCGGCGGAGCTCCAGGGCCGGGTCGCCTCCGTGAACATGGTCGGAGTCTTCGGCGGCATGGTGATCGGTCAGGCGCTCGGCGGCGTGATCGCCGAGATCTGGGGCCTCACGGGGCCGTGGTGGTTCGCCTTCGGCGGCGCTGCCCTGACCCTGCTGTTCGTCTGGAAGCCGATCTCGCACATCGTGAGCGCGACTCAGTCGAACGAGCCGTAGACGCGGAGCGTGTTGGCGGCGAGCTGCCGGGAGAGCTCGTCGACGTCGATCCCGAGCTCGGCGGCCATGAAGCGCACCGTGATCGGCACGAGGTACGGGGCGTTCGGACGTCCGCGCAGCGGCACCGGCGTGAGGAAGGGGGCGTCGGTCTCGACGAGGATGCGATCGAGCGGGGTGACCTTCAGCGCGTCGCGCAGGTTCTGGGCGTTCTTGAACGTGACGTTGCCGGCGAACGACAGGTGGTAGCCGGCATCCGCGCAGATCTTCGCCATCGCCTCGTCACCGGAGAAGCAGTGGAAGACGGTGCGCTCCGGGGCGCCGACACGGCCGAGAGTCTCGAGTACCGCGTCGTGTGCCTCCCGGTCGTGGATCTGCATCGCGATGCCGTGCTTCTTCGCGAGCGCGATGTGCGACTCGAAGGACTCGTGCTGCGCCCCCTGGCGCTCCGGCTCCGTGCGGAAGAAGTCGAGACCGGTCTCGCCGATCGCGCGCGTGCGCGGGTGCGCGGCGAGCTCGTCGATCACCGCGATCGCCTCGTCGAGACGGCCTTCCTCCGCATAGGTCGGCGCGTCGTTCGGGTGGATCGCGACGGCCGCCAGCACGCGCGGATCGGATGCCGCCGCCTCCACGGCCCACCGTGACGACTCGATGTCGCCCGATGCCTGCACGACGCCGGCGATCCCGACCGCCTGCGCCCGGTCGAGCTGCTCGGTCAGGCTCAGCCCCTGGGTCCCTGAGCCTGACGAAGGGTCGCCGTCGAGGATCTCGAGATGCGCGTGGTTGTCGTACACGGGTACGGCGAGCGGCTCGGGAGCGGGCGGGTACTTCAGGTCCTTGCGCCCGTCTCCCGAGCGCTCGCGCACGTACGTGTCAACCATGCGTTTCGTCTCCTCGCTGCGCTCGTCGCTCAACGACCGATGCGTCCCGTTCGTTGAGCGAGCGAAGCGAGACGAAACGCGTCAGGCGGTGGACTCCACCCGCGGGAACAGCGGGGCGAGTCCGTTGACGCTCGTGCCGGGCTGCAGCGCACCCCAGGCTCCGGCCTCACGGATCGGCTGATCCTGCAGACGACCGAGGCTCTCGCCGGCGCCGAGCGCGTGCCAGAGCTTCTCGGTCGACTGCGGCATCACCGGCGAGAGCAGCACGGCGAGCGCCCGCAGGCCCTCGGCGCAGGTGTACAGCACGGTGCCGAGGCGGCCGCGCTGGTCCTCGTCGCGGGCGAGGGCCCACGGCTCGTTCTCGGTGATGTAGCCGTTGAGCGCGTCGACGATGGTCCAGATCGACGAGATCGCCTCGTCGATGCGGAACTGCGTGACGGAGGCATCCGCCTTCGAGGCGGCATCCGCCACGATCTTCTGGATCGCGAGGTCCTGCTCGGTGTAGTCGGCAGGCGGCGGCACGATGCCCTCGAAGTACTTCTCGATCATCGCCGTGGTGCGCGAGGCGAGGTTGCCGAAGCCGTTCGCGAGCTCGGACTGGTAGCGCGCCGACAGGTCCTCCCAGGAGAAGGATCCGTCCTGCCCGAAGGCGATCGCCGACAGGAAGTAGTAGCGGTACGCGTCGGAGCCGAAGACGTCGGTGATCTCGGTCGGCGCGATGCCGGTGAGCTTCGACTTCGACATCTTCTCGCCGCCGACGAGCAGCCATCCGTGTGCGAACACGCCCTTCGGCACCTCGAGTCCGGCGGCCATCAGCAGCGCCGGCCAGATGACGGCGTGGAAACGCAGGATGTCCTTGCCCACCACGTGGTAGGCGGGCCAGCGGCGCGCGAACGTCTCCTCGTCGGCGCCGTATCCGACGGCCGTGGCGTAGTTCAGGAGCGCGTCCACCCACACGTAGATGACGTGCGACTCATCCCACGGCAGCGGAATGCCCCAGTCGAACGTGGAGCGCGAGATCGACAGATCCTTCAGACCCTGGCTGACGAACGACACGACCTCGTTGCGCGCCGAATCGGGGCGCACGAAGTCGGGCTGCGTCCGGTACAGCTCGAGCAGGCGGTCCTGGAACTCGCTGAGCTTGAAGAAGTAGTTCTTCTCCTGCAGCAGCTCCAGCGGCTTCGAGTGGATCGCGCAGACCTTCAGCCCCTCGAAGGGACCGGTGCCGTCGACGATCTCGGACTCGGGCTTGAATTCCTCGCAGCCCACGCAGTACAGCGCCTCGTACTCGCCCGCGTAGATGTAGCCGCGGTCGTAGAGACGCTGGAAGAACGTCTGCACGTTCGTCTCGTGGCGCTCCTGCGTGGTGCGGATGAAGTCGTCGTTGGCGACGTCGAGCGTCTCCAGCAGCGGGAACCACGCCTCGCTGACGAGCTTGTCGACCCATTCCTGCGGCGTCACGTTGTTGGCCGCAGCAGCCCGCAGCATCTTCTGGCCGTGCTCGTCCGTGCCGGTCAGCATCCAGGTGTCATCCCCCGCCTGGCGGTGCCACCGCGCGAGAGTGTCGACAGCCACCGACGTGTACCCGTGACCGATGTGAGGTACGTCGGAGGGGTAGTAGATGGGCGTGGTGATGTAGAACGATTCGCCTGCGGGCATGGGGACAATTCTAGGTGCCGCAGAGCCGGTGGTTACGCCGCTCAGGCGACCGAGACCTCGACCCGATGCCAGCCCTGAGCGCCGTCGGGCGCCGGGGCCGCCGGCTGGTCCGTCTGGGTCTTCCCGTCGGCGCCGATCGCACGGCATTCCAGCGTGTGCCGCCCGCTCTGCGCGGTCCACGGAAGCCGCCACTGCACCCAGGTATCGGTCGAGATCGCGTCGGCGAGTTCGGCGCGCTGCCAGTCGCCGCCGTCGATGCGGACCTCGACGCCGTCGACGCCGACGTGCTGCTGCCAGGCCATGCCGGCGATGACCGTCTCCCCCGGCTCGACGCTGCCGCCGCCCCGTGGCACGTCGATGCGCGACTGCAGCTTGATCGGGCCGTGGTCCGACCATCCGCGCGTGGTCCAGTAGGCCGTCGCTCGATCGAAGCGCGTGACCTCGAGCTGCGTGACCCATTTCGTCGCCGACACGTAGCCGTAGAGACCCGGGACGACCATCCGCACCGGGAACCCGTGCTCCATCGGCAGCGGTTCGCCGTTCATCCCGATCGCGAACAGCGCGTCCCGATCGTCGGTGAGTGCCTCGAGAGGCGTGGATGCCGTGAAGCCGTCCGCCGACGTCGACAGCACCATGTCGGCATCCGCCGAGACGCCGGCGCGCGCGAGCAGCTCGCGCACCGGGTAACCGAGCCAACGCGCATTCCCGATCAGGTCGCCGCCGACGGTGTTCGAGACGCACGCGAGCGTGACGTCGGCCTCCTGCATCGGCAGGGCGAGCAGTTCATCCCAGGAGATCACGACCTCGCGATCGACCATGCCGTGGATGCGCAGCGACCAGTCGGCGGGGTCGATCCGCGGGACGATCAGGGCGGTGTCGATGCGGTAGAACTCCGTGTTCGGAGTCACGACGGGAGCGAGACCCGGGATGTCCAGTTCCGCACCTGTCGGGACGGGCGGCGCCGCACTGGCCGCTTTCGGCAGCTGCAGTGCCGACCGGACCGCATCGATCGAGCGGGTCGCGCCGCGCGCGACGTTGCCCACGATGAGGGTCGCGACGCCGACGGCGGCCGCACCCGCGGTCCAGACCAGGAATCGCCGCCGATCCACGCCGTCAGGGCGGATCCCGGCGATCGGTCGCAACCGGCGGATGAGCAGACGCAACGCGATCACCGCCACGACGCCCGCGACGATGCCGGGCAGCCACGCGAACGGCCCTGCGCCGGGACGGATCATCGCGGCGACGACGGCGAGGGCCCCGAGGCCGCCCAGGATCGTCGCGCCGAGACCCGACCGACGCAGCTCCAGGAGCCCCGCACCGGCGGCGACGACCGCGAGCACCAGGGCGATGCCCGTGATCAGCGCGATCTTGTCGCCGGTGCCGAACAGCGCGATGGCCGTGTCCTTCGCCCAGGCCGGTGCGAGATCGATCAGCCCGCCCCCGATCACGGCGAAGGGGCTCGCGGCGGGCTCGACGATCGCCGCGACGAGTTCCGCGACGCCGACGCCGACGACCGCGGCACTGAGTCCCGCGGCCGCCGATCGCAGCCGGTCGCCGGCGCGCGTCTCGCGCATCGCATGCGTCATGACCCGAGCGTAACCCCGGCTGCTGTGGTCAGAGGCCGTTGCGCCTCGCGACTTCTCCCAGCCATGCGAGAGAGGGCTTCGGCGAGCGCACGAACGTCTCGCGATCGAAGCCGATCAGCCCGAATGTCGGCGCGAATCCGCTCGCCCACTCGTAGTTGTCCAGCGCGCTCCAGTGCTGGTAGGCGCGCACGTCGATGCCGTCCGAGATCGCCCGGTGCAGACCTTCCAGGGCGCCCTGCGTGTAGGCGATGCGCCGGGTGTCATCGGCGGTGGCGATGCCATTCTCGGTCACCAGGATCGGCACGCCGCCGCTGCGCTCCCACGCGCTGCGCACGCCCAGCTCGAGAGCCTCGGGGAAGAACTCCCAGCCCGTGAGGGTGGTCTCCACGTCGTCGGCGACCGGCCGCGGGCCCTCTGGGCCGATGAAGGTGCGGGTGTACGCCTGCACGCCGACGAAGTCGTCGCCGGCGGACTGGTCGAGGTACCAGTGGTCGCGCGGATCGCCGTAGGTGGACACCATCTCGTCGGCGCCGGGCTCGCCCGTGGAATGGAAGGCCTGGGTCGCGATGGTCCAGCCGGCCTGCGCGCCCGAGACGCTGCGCACGATCTCGGATGCCCGGTGGTGGGCGTCGAGGAGCGTGTCCGCGACCGCGAGGTCGGGGTTCGGGAGGCCGTAGGCGACGAGGTTCGCCGCATCCTCTCCCCCGGCGAGCATGGCGGCGATGTTCGGCTCGTTGATCGTGCAGACGTAGGTCACGCCGTCGAGGATCGGCAGCACGGTCTCGACGTAGCGCGAGAACAGGTCGACCGCGTCATCCGCCCGCCAGAAGCCGTCCTTCTGGAACCACTGCGGCACCGTGAAGTGCATCAGCGTGACCGTGGGGTCGAGCCCGTTCTCCCGCGCCGTGTCGATCATGCGGCGGTAGTGGTCGAGCATCGCGCGCGAGACGAAACCGCGCTCCGGCTCGATCCGCGCCCACTCCACCGAGAAGCGGTAGGAGTTCAGTCCGGCATCCGCCAGCAGACGCATGTCCTCCGGGTACCGGTGGAAGTGGTCGGCGGCATCGCCCGAGGGCTCCACCATGGGAGACCCTGGGGCATGCTCCATGGCCCACCAGTTGCTGGTCGTGTTGTTCCCCTCCACCTGATGGGCTGCGGTCGCAGCTCCCCAGAGAAAGCCGTCAGGGAATGTGAGCACGAGTGCTCCTTTCGGTCGTACGTTCGCGATCGCGCAGGATTCAGCGCGCCGCGCGGGCAGGATTGGGCACGGCATCCAGCAGCTGGACCGTGTACGGATCCTCCGGATGCTGCAGCACCTCCGACGTCTCGCCGCGTTCGACGACACGTCCGCTGTTCAGCACCAGGATGTTCTCGGTCACGAGTCGCGCGCTCAGCAGGTCGTGCGTGATGTAGAGCATGCTGATGCCCCAGCGCTCACGCAGATCCTCGAGGAGCGCCAGCACGCCGGCGCGCAGCGAGACGTCGAGCATCGAGACGGGCTCGTCGGCGATCAGCACCTGCGGATCGCTCGCGAGCGCCCTGGCGATCACGACGCGCTGCCGCTGCCCTCCGGAGAGCTGATGCGGCAGCTTCGCCGCGAACTGCTCCACAGGCGCGAGGCCCACGGTCTCCAGCAGCTCCAGGACGCGCGCCCTGGCCTCCTGCCCACGGAGCTTCGTGTAGTTCATGACGGGCCGCGTGAGCGCGTACTCCACCGTGTGCAGCGGGTTCAGCGCCGCATACGGATCCTGGAACACCATCTGCACGTCCTTGCGCAGGTCGCGGAGCCCTCGGCGCTTGAGCGTCGCGACATCCGTGTCGCCGAAGCGCACGGTGCCGGAGCTGGGCTTCTCGACGCCGGTGATCAGCTTGGCGATGGTCGACTTCCCCGATCCGGATGCTCCGACGAGGGCGAGCGCCTCGCCCGGCTCCAGCCGGAACGACACGTCGTCGACGGCGGTGACGGCCTCCTGGCCGCGGCGCGGCGCCGGGTAGCGCTTCGACACGCCCTCGACGACGATCGCGGCATCCGCGCGTCGGGAGTCGCGCTCCGACACCGTCGGCACGGTCTCGGTGACGTCGGTGCGCGAGCGTCCCTCACGGCGCCGGGTGCCGAGGTCGACGAAGCCCGGGATCGAGATGGTCTTGGCGCGCGGATCGGCGTAGTGGCTCAGCAGCATCCGGGTGTACTCGTCACTCGGGTCCTCGAGGATCTTCCGGCTCGACGCGTCCTCGACGATCCGTCCTTCATGCATCACCATCACGCGATCCGTGGCCTCGAGCACGATGCCGAGATCGTGGCTGATGAGGATGGCGGTGAAGCGCTCGGCGTGCTGCAGCTCCTTGATGGTGTCCATCACCGCGTGCTGCACCAGCACGTCGAGCGCGGTGGTCGGCTCGTCGAACACCATGAGCTGGGGTTCGAGCGACAGCGCGAGCGCGATCGACGCGCGCTGCCGCATGCCGCCGGAGAGCTCGCCCGGGTAGCGCTTCAGCACCTCGGCGTCGAGACCGACCTTGCCGATGAGCTCACGGGCGCGAGCGTCGCGGGACTCGCGAGGCACGTGTCCATGGGCGGCGAAGATGTCCTGGAAGTGCGCGCCGACGGTCCGCACCGGGTTGAGCGCGTTCATGCCGGACTGCAGCACCATGGCGAAGCCGCCCTGACGCTGCCGGCGCAGCTCCTCGGTGTCGAGCTCGCGGATGTCGCGGCCTCCGAACAGGATCCGTCCGCCGCTGATCCGTGCGGGTGGCTTCTGCAGACGGGTCAGTGCGAAGCCGAGCGTCGACTTGCCGGAGCCCGATTCGCCGACCAGGCCGACGAACTCGCCGCGACGGAGGGAGAACGACACGTCATGGACGGCCGTGACCGGTGTGGTGCCGGGCGAGGCGTACTCGACCGACAGGTTCTGCACGTCGAGCAGGATCTCGCTCCGTTCGGCGGGCATCGGTGCGGAGACGGTCATCGTCCCTTCCCCTCTCGCAGGCGCGGGTTGGATATGCCGTCCACGCCGAAGTTGATGAGTGTGAGGCTCAGCGCCAGGAGGGCGATGCAGAGACCGGGGGCGAACAGCAGCAGCCACTGCCCGGTGAGCAGCGAGTTGGAGTTCTGCGCCCAGTAGAGCATCGTGCCCCAGCTGACGATGCTGGAGTCGCCGAGCCCGAGGAACTCGAGCCCCGCTTCCGCGAGGATCGCGGCCGTCGCCGCCCCGAAGAGCGTGCCGGCGATGATCGAGGTCATGTTGGGCAGGATCTCGCGGAAGATGATCCGCGCCCTGCTGTCGCCGGAGAACTGCGCCGAGGTGACGAAGTCGTTCCCGCGCAGGGACTGCGTCTGGCTGCGGAGGACGCGCGCGCCCCACGCCCATCCGGTGACCACGATGACGGCGATGATCATCAGGATGCCGCCGTTCTGCAGGTACGCGGCGATCACGATCATCAGCGGCAGCCCGGGGATGACGAGGAAGAGGTTGACGATGAAGCCGACGACCTCTCCGCCGAAGCCGCGCATGTATCCCCAGCTCAATCCGATCAGGATGGCCACGATCGTCGACAGGATGCCGGCGGCGAAGCCGACGAGCAGGCTGACCTGCGCGCCGAAGATGAGCTGGCTGAGCACGTCCTCCCCGGCGGCGGTGGTGCCGAGCCAGTGCTCCCAGGAGGAGTCGAGGTTGCGTTCGAAGCCGTTGTCCTTCGCTCCGTACGGCGCGAGGAGCGGGGCGAAGACCGCCACCAGCACGAAGAAGGCGAGGATGCACAGGCCCAGCCGCGCCTTGCCGTTGGACCAGAGGGTGCCGACCATGCGCCCGAAGGCGCGCCACGGGCTGGGCGCGGCGATGCGGTCGGCCGGGATCTTGACGTTCATCGTGGAGGTCATCGGCGGGTCCTCGGGTCGAGTACCCCGTAGAGGATGTCTACGAGGAAGTTGGCGATGAGCACGCTCACGGTGATCATCAGGAAGAGCGCCTGCATGAGCGGGTAGTCCTGCCCGATCACGGCGTTGAAGAGCAGGTATCCGATGCCGGGGTATCCGAACACCTGCTCCACGAGGATCGATCCGCCGACCACGCCGCCGAGCGTGAGCCCGAAGCCGGTGAGGTTCGGCAGGATCGCGTTGCGTGCGGCGTAGCGGAGGGCGATCGTGCGGCCGTGCAGGCCGTTCGCCTCCGCGAAGGTGATGTAGTCCTCGCCGAGGGTGTTGATCATGGCGTTGCGCATGCCGATGATCCAGCCGCCGAGAGAGGTGAGCAGGATCGTCAGCGCCGGCAGCACGGCGTGCTGGGCGAGGTCGGCGAGGAAGTCCCCGGTGAACCCGGGTGTCGTCGTCGCAGCGTAGGCGCCCGTCGTCGGGAACCAGTGCAGCACGTAGCCGAAGAAGAACAGCAGCAGCAGCGCCGTCCAGAAGTACGGGAAGGTGCTGAGGAACGACCCGGTCAGCGTCGGCAGACTGTCGAGCCAGGTGCCGCGGCGCCAGGCCGCGGCGACGCCGATCAGCGTGCCGGTCACGAAGGCGAGGATGGTGACGATGCCCACCAGGCCGATCGTGTACGGCAGGGCGGTCGAGACCATGCTCGACACCGACTGCGGGTAGAACGTGTACGAGACGCCGAAGTCGAGCCGGGCGACCTGGCCGAGGTAGGTCACGTACTGGTCCCACATCGATCCGGTCGGAACGCCGAGCTGGGCTTCGATGGCCGCGCGGGTCGCATCGGACACCGGCCCGTTCTGCGAGAGCTTGGCGATGGCCGCATCCGCAGGGGATCCGGGCATGAGCCGCGGGAGGAAGAAGTTCAGCGTGATCGCAGCCCACAGCGTGAGGACGAACAGCCCGACCTTCTGGAGGACGTACTTCACTGGTCGTCACCCTTCACTCGCTCGAGCCGCGTGAAGATCATCAGCGGCGCATTGTCGTAGTTCTGCGGGATCATGTACGGGTCCTCGGCCGAGGGCCAGCCGGTGAACTTGGCGTCGCTGAACAGGCCCCAGATACCGCCGTAGTACAACCCGATCACGGGCATCTGGTCGTAGACGATGCCCTGCAGCTCCTGCACGATCTCGGTCTGTCGGGCGGGATCGACGGTGCCGCGGTACTCCGCCAACAGCGCATCGGCCTCCTTGGACTGGAACCGCTGGAAGTTGTTCGAGGTCGCCTCACCGGAGGGCACGTAGAACTGGCTCGACAGCAGGTTGTTGTAGGCCTGGTAGACGTCGCCGCCACCCATGCCGCCGATCGCCATCTCGAAGTCGCCGTTGCTGATCGCGCTCTGATAGCCGGCGGGCTGCGGGAGCTTCAGCGTGACCTTCACGCCGACGTCGGCCAGCTGACGCTGCACGGTCTGCGCCGCACGCGTCCAGTCGGTGAACCCGTTGGCCGTGGTGAGCGCGAACTCGAGCTGCTCGCCATCCGGGCCGACGAGGCGGTCGCCGTCGAGCGTGTAACCCGCCTCTGCGAAGGCCGCGAGGGCGGCATCCTTGTCCTGCGTGATCATGCCCTGGTCGGGGATGTCGGGGTCGAGGTACTCCTCCTGGTTGGGGAGGATGAGGCCGGTCTGGCCGGCGGGCTCCATGTAGCCCTCGGAAGCGGTCTCGGCGATCTCCTCGCGATCGAGCGAGAGCGCGATGCCACGGCGGACATTCACGTCGTCGAACGGAGCGACTTCGAGGTTCGGCATCAGAGCGATCACGCCGCCCGGCGGGAACCACCACTGGTTGTGCTCGCTGGCTGCGCCCCAGGTTCCCTCGACGTCGGAGATGAAGGAGTACGACCAGTCGTAGCCGCGGCTGACCGTGTCGAGCTGCGAGTTGGTCGACGGCAGGATGATGTGCTCGATCTCGATCTTGTCGGCCTGCCAGTAGTCGGGGTTCTTGTCCACCGAGTACTGCTGGTCGTTGTAGTTGCCGAGCACGAACGGCCCGGTGCCGACCGGGTTCTCGTTCCGGTACGTGCCCGGGTCCTTCACGTCCTTCCAGAGGTGCTCCGGCACGATCATGGTCTGTCCGAGGATCGTCAGCGCCGGGGCATCGTCGCCCTGCAGGTGCAGGATGACGGTGTTCCCGTCCGTCTCGACGCTCTCGAGGTGCTGCCATGCGCCCTTGATGTCGAGCGGCGGGTTGTCCTTGAGCATCTGGAACGTGAAGGCGACGTCGTCGGCGGTGAACGCCTCGCCATCGCTCCAGGTGACGTCATCGCGGAGCGTCATCACGATGGTGCGGGCGTCGGGCTGCTCCCATTCGGTCGCGAGCCAGGGGTTCAGCGAGCCGTCGAGGTTGTTCATCAGGATCAGCGGCTCGTAGATCCACCGCGAGGCGGTCCGCGTGTTGGTGAGGTAGGGGTTGAAGTTCTGGGTGAAGAACGGATTCCCCTTGTCGGCGTTGATCAGCATCGTGTCGGCGCCGATCGAGGGATCCGGCTGCGACGTGATCTGGATGCTGCATCCGCTCAGAACGACCGCTGCGCCGGCGAGCGCGACGACGGCCGCTCTCCGCCAGCGCCGGAACACGTGCTTCATCGACACTCTGTCCGTCTTCGACAACTTCGTCACCATGGGACGATTGTAAGCGCATACATTTCGGGTCGGCAACCCCTTGACTCGGATCGGAGATCGTGTGTGCGACCTTCCGATGCGCGGTCAGGAAGGCCGCAGCGAGCTCTCCCGCACGACGATCTCGAGGGGCAGGCGCACCGCGACCGGGTCCGCATCGGGGCGCTCGAGGCGACGCGCGAGCACCTGCACGGCCGCTCTTCCGAGCTCGATCATCGGCTGACGCACCGTGGTCAGCCGCGGGCGCGACAACGCGGCGGCCTCGATACCGTCGAAACCCGTCACGATCAGGTCTTCCGGCACCGCGATGCCGGCCGATCGGAAGGCGTCGAGCGCTCCGAGCGCCATCTGGTCGTTGGCTGCCATCAACGCCGTCGGCAGGCCGTCCGAGATGAGCTGCTCCGCCGCGCGACGGCCCGACGCGCGCGTGAAGTCGCCGCGCAGCACGACCACCTCGTCGATGCGGATGCCGGCCTCGGAGATCGCGTGGGAGAACCCCTCCCAGCGCTCTGCGCCGTCCGGCGAATCATCGGGCCCGGCGAGGAACACCGGCGGCGTGTCGCCGGTCTGATCCAGCACTCGTCGGGTCAGTTCGGCCATCGCCTCGGCGTTGCTCACGGTCACGTGGTCGTAGCTGTCCCCACGCGAGGGACCGGAGAGCACGACGACCGGGATGCGCAGGGCCAGCCGGGCCAGCACCTCGTCCGGCACGCTGCGAGCCAGCACCACGAGTCCGTCGACACGGCCGGCCATGTCGCGCACGGTCGACCGGTCCGGGTCATGCCGTCCGACGCCGACCATCAGGACGAACCCCTGCTTCCACGCCTCCAGCTCCGCACCGCGGAGCACCTCGTCGAGGAAGAGCATCGAGGGATGCTCGCCCTCGGCATCCGTCTCGTCCTGGACGATCGTGAACGGCGGCGTCGCACCCGCGATGTTCGCGAGGACATCGAGCGCCGGCGCCTCCTCGGCCGCATCGAATCCCGGGAAGTACAGGCCGAGCACTCCCGTGCGCCGCTCGGCGAGTCCGCGCGCGCTGCCGCTGGGCACGTACCCCAGGGCCGAGACGGCGTCGAGCACACGCTCGCGCGTGACCGGCCGCACCGCATCCGGCGAGCGCAGCACGCGAGAGACCGTGGCGATCGAGACGCCGGCGCGGTCCGCGACGTCGTACACCGTCGCCGCCTTGCTCACGATCGCCCCTCCGTTGCCGTCATCCTGCCCAGGGTACCCGGCGTGCGATCAGGGCCCCGTGGGGACGCACGCTCATCTCACCGGGTTCGCGTTCACGCCGCTCGGCGAAGGTCACCTCGAACCCGGCATCCGCCAGCAGCGCGTCGAGAGCATCCGCAGACCAGAAGTAGGCGGTCGTAACCGCGTGGGAGAACGGCTCGCGCGGCTCGCCGACGAAGAAGCCGAGGAGCAGACTGCCGCCCGGCACGAGCACCCGCGCGAATTCGGCGAGCACGGCGGGAGCCTCAGCGGGGTCGGTGTGGATCAGCGAGTACCAGGCGAGGATGCCGCCCACGGAGCCGTCGGCCGCGGAGAGAGCAGCGAGCGACTCCTGCTCGAACCGGAGGGCGGGGTGGTTCTCCCCCGCGGTTCGCAGGAACTCCGCTGAGATGTCGACGCCGATGACGTCTCGGCCGCTGCCGGAGAGGAACCGCGTCCAGTGCCCCGGTCCGCACCCGGCATCGAGCAGCATCCCCGGGGTCTCGTCTCGCCACCGCCGGATGAGCTCGATGTCACGGTCGTCCATCTGCTCGATCCGTCCGCCGATCTCGACGTACTCGGCGGCACGCGAGTCGTAGGCGGCGGCGACGCGAGCCTCTGCGGAATCCCGCAGATCGTGTCCGCTCATCGCGTGCGGGCCGCCAGGGCGGCCTGGTACAGATCGCGGGAGGACAGCCCGGTGAGAGCGGCGACCTCGGAGGCGGCGTCCTTGAGGCGGATGCCGTCGCCCACCAGCTTCTGCACCTGGGCGAGCGCATCCTCCGGGGAGGCGTCGCGGCGCGACGCGCCCTCGACGACCACGACGATCTCGCCCTTCACGCCCTCCTGCGCCCACGCGACGAGTTCGGATGCCGTGCCCCGCCGCACCTCCTCGTAGAACTTCGTGAGCTCACGGCACACGGCGATGCGCCGTTCGTCGCCGAAGGCTCCGCCCATGTCGGCGAGCGCGCTCGCCAGGCGGGCCGGCGACTCGAAGAACACCATGGTGCGGGCCTCCGCGGCGAGGGCGCGCAGCGCCGAGCGCCGCTCCCCCGGCTTGCGCGGGAGGAATCCCTCGAAGGTGAAGCGGTCGGTGGGAAGACCCGAGATCGCCAGCGCCATCAGCACGGCACTCGGTCCGGGGATCGCGGTCACGGTCACGCCCTGCGCAACGGCCTCGGCCACCAGCCCGTAGCCGGGGTCGCTGACGGTCGGCATGCCAGCGTCGCTCATCACGACGACGTCGGACTCTGCGGCGAGCGCGGCGATCTCCGCGGCCTTCTGCTTCTCGTTGTGGTCGTGCAGCGCGATCAGCCGCGGCCGGTTGTCGATCTGCAGCGCCTTGAGCAGCTTCTGGGTGGTGCGCGTGTCCTCGGCCACGATCGTCTCCGCGTTCTCGAGCACCTCCACCAGGCGACGGGACACGTCGCCGAGATTTCCGATCGGCGTGGCAGCGAGGATGATCACCCGCTCAGCATAGGCGCGTTGTCTAGGCTGAGCAGGTGACCGCGCCCGTGCCTCTGCTGCCTGCTCCCGAGGACCGGCTGACGCGCTACGGACAGTTGCGCGATCGCGTGCTGCAGAGCCCGGACTGGGGACGGGCCGTCCGCTGGCTCGCCCCGCTGCTCATCACCGCGGTGGCGGCTGTCCTGCGCCTGGTGAACCTCGGCCACCCGCATCAGCTCGCGTTCGACGAGACCTACTACGTCAAGGACGCCTGGTCGCTGTGGACGCTCGGCTACGAGGGCGTCTGGGGCGAGAACGCCAACGAGGCCTTCATCACGCTGCAGGAGCTGCCGCTCTCGGACAAGGGCGCCTTCGTGGTGCATCCCCCGCTGGGCAAGTGGCTGATCGCTCTGGGGATGGCGATCGGCGGACCGGACAACAGCGCGGGATGGCGGCTGGCGACCGCGCTGCTCGGCGTCGGATCCGTCCTGCTGGTGTACCTGATCGCCCGCCGGCTCAGCGGCTCCGTGGTGGTCGCCACAGTCGCGGGCACCCTGCTCGCGATCGACGGGCTGAGCATCGTCCTGAGCCGGATCGCGCTCCTCGACGGCATCCTCACGTTCTTCATCCTGCTCGGGGCGCTGTTCGTGCTCGTCGATCGGCAGCGGACGATCCCACTGCTCGAACGACAGGACCCCGATGCGTCGGCTCCGTTCTGGGGTCCGGTGCTCTGGCGCCGCCCTTGGCTCGTCGCGGCCGGAGCCGCCCTGGGTGCGGCATCGGCCGTGAAGTGGTCGGGGCTCTACGCGCTGGCGGCCTTCGGGCTGTACGTCGTCGTGACCGATGCGCTGGCACGGCGACGCGCCGGCGTGGTGCTCTGGCCGACCGCCGCCGCCTTCAAGCAGGGGCCCGTCTCGTTCGTCCTGATGGTTTTCCCGGCCCTCGCGGTCTACCTCGTCAGCTGGACCGGATGGCTCGTGACGGCGGGCGGCTACGACAGGGAGAGCGATGCGAACCCTCTGGTCGCGCTCTGGAAGTACCACCAGTCGATCCTCGGCTTCCACGTCGGGCTGAGCAAAGGCCACCCGTACGCGAGCCCCGCCTGGGAGTGGCCGTTCCTGCTGCGGCCGACGGCCGTCTGGGTCGGTTCGGATCCCGGGCCGTGCGGAGTGGACCACTGCATCGCCGTGATCTCCTCGATCCCGAACCCGCTGATCTGGTACGGCGGGGTCGCTGCATCCGTCTATCTCGTCTACCGGCTGGTGCGCGGCTGGATCACCCGCCGACCGGTCGGCGCCGAAGTCGGGCTGCCCCTCGTCGGCCTCGCCGCGACCTATCTGCCGTGGCTGATGTTCCCCGAGCGCACGATCTTCCAGTTCTACACGGTCGTGATGATGCCGTTCCTCGTGATCGCGCTGGCGCTCACCCTGCGGATCATCGCCGGACGCCGTGAGGATCCCCTCCACAGGCGCCAGTCCGGCGAGCGGACGGTCCTGATCTGCCTCGCGTTCATCGCGCTCGTGTCGGCGTTCTTCTACCCGGTCTGGACGGGCATGAGCGTTCCGTACGACTTCTGGCTGATCCACAACTGGCTGCCCGGCTGGGTCTGACGCAGCTACCCCGCCTCGTCCGTCGCGACGTGGGCCACCAGCGGGAGCACGCGCCCGGACAGGTGCGTGCGCATCGCGATCGACGACGCGGTGCGCGCGACGCCGGGCACCAGGGCGACCCGGTCCAGCACCTCCTGCAGCTGCGTGGCGTCCCGCGCGACCAGACGCAGCTGCATGTCGCTCGCCCCGGTGACCGTGTGCATGTCGACGATCTCCGGCACCGCATCCGCGAGCGCCCCGGCGACATCGTCGTGCCCGACCTTCTGATCGATCTCGACGAGGCAGAACGCCACGACGCCGTAGCCGAAGCCGCTCGGGTCGATGCGCGGCACGATCGCCTCGATCACCCCGCCCTCGTGCAGCCGCGCGAGACGACTGGTCGCCGTGCCGCGGGCGATCCCGAGGCGCCGTGCGCACTCGAGGATCGGCAGCTGCGGCGACTCGGTGAGCATCCGGATGAGCTCGGCGTCGAGACGATCGATGCGCATCGACTACTCCCGCTCGACCCCGGGGCGAGCGACGCTCCGCGTCGCACGGGCGACGAGAAGCAGCACCGCGGTGAGGCCGAGGGTGAGCAGCAGCTGGATGCGCGCGGCCGGGTCGATCATCGCGAGCGCGATCACTCCGGCGAGCAGCGCGAGGCACAGCCACGACAGCCAGGGGAAGCCCCACATGCGCATCGGCATGGCTTCGCCCGCGCGGTCCGCACGGCGCCGCAGGATGATCTGCGCGACGGCCGTCGCGGTCCAGATGACGAGGAGCGTCGAGCCGACCACGTTGAGCAGGGCGGGCAGCACGACGTCGGGGAACGCCCAATTGAGTCCGACGGTCACGAAGCCGAAGGAGACGGACGCCAGCACGGCGACGTACGGCACGCCCTTGAGGCTGGTGCGGGTCGCGGCCAGCGGAGCGAGTCCGCGCTCGCCCAGCGAGTAGGCCATGCGGGATGCGCCGTAGATGTTCGCGTTCATGGCGGAGAGGAGCGCGATCACCACGATCAGATCCATCACCAGTCCCACGCCGGGCACGTTCAGGGTCGCGAGCACCGCGGAGAAGGGTCCCTCGGTCACCGCGGGATCGTTCCAGGGCAGCACGGCGACGATCACGAAGATCGATCCCACGTAGAAGATCAGGATGCGCACGAGCACCTCGCGGACGATCCGTCGGATGTTGCGCGAGGGGTCGTCCGACTCCGCCGCGGCGATCGCGACGACCTCGGTGCCGCCGAACGCGAACACGACGATGAGCAGCGCCGCGGCGATGCCGGTCATGCCGTTCGGCGCGAAGCCGCCGTTGTCGGCCAGGTTCGCGATGCCGGTGGCGGGTACCCCGGGGATCAGCCCGATGATCGCGCACACACCCACGACGAGGAACGCGATGATCGCGGCGACCTTGATCGCCGCGAACCAGAACTCGAAGCGGCCGTAGTTGCGCACGCCGAACAGGTTGACGGCGGTGAGCGCCACGACGAACACGAGCACCCACACCCAGGCGGGGATGCCTGGAATCCAGTTCGCGACGATCCCGGCGGCGCCGGTCGCCTCGGCCGCGATCACGACCACCAGCTGGATCCAGTACAGCCAGCCGACCGCGCTCCCGGCGCTGCGGCCCATCGCCTTCTGGGCATAGGAGCTGAAGGCCCCGGAGCTCGGACGCGCGGCCACCATCTCGGCGAGCATGGCCATCACGAGCACGACGATGCCGCCCGCGACGAGGTAGGAGATCAGCACGGCGGGGCCTGCGAGACCGATCGCCTGGCCCGAACCGACGAAGAGGCCGGCACCGATCGCGCCGCCGAGGCCCATCATCGAGATCTGGCGCCGGGTGAGCCCCGGGTGCAGCCCCTTGGTGGTCGTCGTGGTGGTGGGCACCTCGGTGTTCATGCTGTCGGTGGTCATACGGTCGCCTCCTTGCGAACGGAAAGGTCGGGTGTCGGCGAGGACGCCGCGAGCGCGGCCTCCACGCGGTCGATGTCCGCGGCGCTGCCGGAGGAGATGCGGATGCCCTCACCGGGGAACGCCCGCGTGATCACGCCGCCGTCGTGGAGCAGGGCCTCGAGCAGTGCGGTCCGCTCCCTCGCCGGCACCCACACGAAGTTGGCCTGCGAAGGGACGGCGGGCCAGCCTGCCGTCGCGAGCAGCGCCTGCATCCGGTCACGCTGCACGACGACCTCGTCGATGCGTCCCGCGAGCTCCTCCTCCGCGTCCAGCGAGGCGCGTGCGGCGGTCTGCGCGAGGTCGGTGACCCCGAACGGGATGGCGACCTTGCGCTGGTTCTCGGCGATCTCCGCCGGAGCGATGGCGTAGCCGATGCGGAGACCGGCGAGGCCGTACGCCTTCGAGAACGTGTGCAGCACGGCCACGTGCGGGTGACGACGGAACAGCTCGATGCCGGCGCCGCGGCTCTCGGTGCGGTCGAAATGCACGTAGGCCTCGTCGATGACCACGAGCACGTCGTGCGGCACGGCGGCGACGAAGGCCTCCAGCGCGTCGGCGTCGACCACGGTGCCCGTCGGGTTGTTCGGGTTGCAGACGAAGATGAGGCGGGTGCGCGACGTGATCGCCGCGAGCATCGCGTCGAGATCGTGCGCGTGGTCGGCGTTCAGCGGCACGGCCACGGGAGTGGCCCCGGCGATGCGCACGAGCGACGGGTACGCCTCGAACGACCGCCAGGCGAACATGACCTCATCGCCCTCGCCGGCGACCGCGTGGATGAGCTGCGCGGCGATCTCGACGGAACCGGCGCCGACCGTGATCAGCGCAGGATCGACCGCGTAGCGGACCGCCAGGTCATCGCGCAGGGCGGCCGCACTCATGTCGGGATAGCGGTTGATGCCGTCGAGACGCTCGCGCACCGCTTCCACGACCGACGGCAGCGGCGCGTGGGGCGATTCGTTCGAGGAGAGCTTCGATGCACCGGCCGGGGCGGAGCGCCCTTGCCGGTATGCGGGGACGGCGTCGAGTCCGGCACGGGTGGGGAGGGGCATCGGCAGAGCATCCTTGCTGTGATCCGGCGGCGGACCGAGTGGTCCTGCCTGCTGTCGCGCAACCCTAGACCGGAATCGAAACGCTGAGCAATCGGCGCACCGGATGCTGCGCATGACGCGCAATCATTCGGTGATTGACCGCGAGACGCTATGCAGATTGCACAGTGCTCTCCGCCCGTCACGTCGGCGCTACGCTCGCTGCATGGGCAGCCCCTCCGGTTTCGAGTTCGCCGTGCGCGGCGACGAGGTCGTCATCCGCCATCACGGCACGACGGCCGCGGTGCTGCGTGGCGCCCGCGCCCAGGAGTTCCTCGTGGATGTCGAGCGCGGCGACGCGCAGCTGCTGATGGCGCGGCTGACCGGGAACTACCGCCGCGGCAACGAGCGCACCGCGCGACAGCATCCGCGCAACCAGCGCTGAATCTCAGCGCGCGATCCGGAGTTCGGCCGCATCGCTCACCGGGAGCCGGCAGACGAACGCGTGGCAGTCGTACGCGCGCTCCGCCGTCGCCGCCTTGCCCTCGAAGAGCTCGAATCCGGCATCGGCGAACGCCGCAGCCTGGGTGGGCGTGGCGACGGCGATCACGTCGGCGTCCATCCGCTGCGCGGCTCGGGCCAGCGCACCATCCGGCTCGAACGTGACGACCACGACCTGACGCGGGGCTGCCGCGAGTCCTGCTGCCACCCGCAGGAGACTGCCGTGCGCGAACGGCTGCTCGAGCGCCCGGACCGCGAGGGCCCGAACGGTAGCCGCCGCCGCTTCGCGATACCGGTCCCCCGCGCCCAGCCGCCAGGCGGTCAGCGCCGCGGCCGCGACCGCGGCGGCATCCGAGGGCAGATCGCCGTCGGTGTGATCCGGTGCCGTCGCGATGCCGTTGGCCGACAGCAGCGGATCGCCGCCGACACCCGCGAGCGCCTCGTCGAGGATGCCCCGCGCCGTCACGGCCCAGCTCGCCTCCCCGGTGGCAGCGGCGAGAGCGAAAAGCCCATCCGCGAGGAGTCCGAGGTCGGCCGCCGTCGCGACCGCGGTCGAGGCCTCGCCGTCGAGCGAGGCGCGCACGAGAGCACCGCGGGAGTCCCTGTTGCACCGCAGCACGAGGGTTGCCGCGGCTGCGGCCACTGCGACCCACGACGGCTCCCCGAATCGCGACCCGGCGCGGGCGAGCGCCCCGATCGCCAGGCCGTTCCAGCCCGTGATGACCTTGCCGTCGACCGCGGGCGGCTCGAGCCCCGCCCGCTCCGCGACGGGGCGCAGGTAGTACCCGCCCTCGCTGCGCGCACCGTCGATCCACGACTCGGAGTCCTGCCCCGCGCCGAAGCCGCCCTCGTCCCGCCGGAGCGCAGCCAGCAGGAACCCGGCGACACCCCTGGCCACCGCCTCATCCCCGACATCGAGCGCGACGTCGAGCAGCTGGGCGTTGTCGGTGAGCATCCGCTCGTAGTGCGGCACCGACCAGTCGCGCCGGGTCGCGTAGCGGAAGAAGCCGCCATCGGCGTCGCGCAGCGGCGAGGCGGCCATCGCGGCGAGCGCCCTCTGCGCGGCGGCGGCAGCCACCGGTGCCTGCTGACGCACGAGCGGGTCCTGAAGGAAGCGCAGGGTCGTGGCGACCGGGAACTTCGGCTCCCCACCGAAGCCGCCGTGGTGACGATCCTCGCGCGCGACGATGGATTCCGCGGCGGCGGCGATCGCGCTGCGCTCGGGCAGATCGGTCGGCGCGGATTCGGCAGCGCGTGCCAGGGCGTCGGTCACGGCATCCGCCGATTCCTCGGCCTGCGCGCGCCGCAGCGTCCACGCCTCGCCCACGGCTGCGAGCACATCGCGGAACGCCGGCATGGGAGGCCGGGCGTCCGGCGGCCAGTAGGTGCCGGCGTAGAACGCGCGCCCGCCCGGGGTGGCAAACACGGTGAGCGGCCATCCCAGGTTCTGCGTGAAGGCGGATGCCGCGGCCATATACGCGCTGTCGACCTCCGGATGCTCCTCGCGGTCGATCTTCACCGACACGAAGCCGTCGTTCATGAGCGCCGCGATCGCCGGATCCGAGAAGGACTCCCTGGCCATGACATGGCACCAGTGGCAGGTCGAGTAGCCGATCGAGATCAGCAGGGGCACATCGCGCCGTTGGGCTTCCGCGAAAGCGGCCTCACCCCAGGGGTACCAGTCGACGGGGTTGTCGGCATGCGAACGCAGATACGGGCTGAGGGTGTCGGCGAGCCGGTTCGTCATGGACTCACTCCTTTTCCGATCTCCACACTACCAATTCTTGGTATTCTCGGGGCATGGCGAACAACACCTCGATCAGCCTCGACGAGCACTTCACGGATTTCCTCGCCCGTGAGGTGTCGACCGGTCGCTACCGATCGGCGAGCGAGGTCGTTCGGGCCGGTCTGCGACTCCTCGAGGATCAGGAGACGCAGATGGCCGCGCTGCGCACAGCTCTCGTCGCCGGAGAAGAGAGCGGCGAGCCCCAGCCGTTCGACTTCGACGCGTTCATCGCTTCGAAGAAACCCTGACCGTGGGGCAGTATCGGCTCACCCCGTCCGCTCAGCGCGATCTCTCCGCGATCTGGGATTTCACCGCCGAACGATGGGACGCGCAGCAGGCCGAGACCTACGTTCTGGAGATCCGAAGTGCGATCGAGAGAATCGCGGACCAGCCGGAGCGCGGCCGTGCCGTCCCGGAGATACGAACCGGGTACCGCCGCTACGCCATCGGCAGCCATCTGATCTTCTTCGTCACGAGCGCAGCCGGGGTCGATGTGATCCGAATCCTGCACCAGCGGATGGACCCCACGCGCCACCTGTGAGCACCAGCCCGCCCGGGCTCAGGTCACGAGACGAGAAGCTCCACGGGTCGCGACGCGGCGTAGCCCACGAGCGGCAGCGCACGCTCGGCGGCGAGGGAGATGCGTGACTGCAGGATCTCGGACGTGATCTCGTAGCCGTCGAAGTCGGTGTCGCTCGCGTAGACCCCGAGCGGCAGAGTGAGGGCCTGGAAGAAGCCGAACAGCGGTCGCAGCTGGTGCTCGATGATCAGGGCGTGCCGTTCACCGCCGCCGGTGGCCGCCAGCAGCACCGGCTTGCCGACCAGGTCGTACTGCCCCACGAAGTCGAAGAGGTGCTTGAAGAGTCCGGTGAACGAGGCGCGGTAGACGGGGCTCCCGACGATCAGCAGGTCGGCGGTCTCGATCGCGCGCAGCTGCTCCTCGACCTCGGCGGGGAGCTGATCGCGGCGGAGCGCCCCGGCCAGGCCGGGCCCGATCTGCGTCAGCTCGATGAGCTGCGACTCGACGGGGGCGCGCTCTGCGATCGCGGCCGTGATCGCGCGGACGAGGGCGGTCGTCTTGCTCGGCTCGTGCAGGGAACCCGACACGGCGACGACGCGGAACGGAGCTGTCATGCCTCGACGGTACCTACGACGACGCCCCGTGTCGCGGACGGCGACACGGGGCGTCATGTACGAACGGGTGCGGCGTCAGTTCACGTCGTCGGGGTGGGATCCGACGCGGCCCGACCCGTCGAGCGGGTCGAGTGCGTCGATCGCCGCGACCTCCGCGTCTGTCAGCGTGAAGCCGAAGACGTCGAGGTTCTCGCGCAGGCGCTCGGCGCGCACCGACTTCGGGAAGACGATGATGCCCTTCTGCAGGTGCCAGCGGAGCACGGCCTGCGCGGGCGTGACGCCATGTGCCGCGGCGGCCTCGGCCACGGCCGGCGTGCCGAACAGG
The DNA here is from genome assembly GCF_039533965.1 of Microbacterium luteolum. Classification (NCBI taxonomy): domain Bacteria; kingdom Bacillati; phylum Actinomycetota; class Actinomycetes; order Micrococcales; family Microbacteriaceae; genus Microbacterium; species Microbacterium luteolum. The sequence continues at coordinate 72,914 of NZ_BAAAUN010000002.1, read as the reverse complement.
TCGTACTTGCCCTGACCGAGCGGGCCCCACGCCTCGGTGCGGATGCCATGGTCATCGGACCAGGCGACGACGTCGCGCTGCTGGTAGGCGGGGTGCAGCTCGATCTGGTTCACGGCCGGCACGACGCCGGTCTCGTTCACCACGCGCTCGAGGTGGGGCACCAGGAAGTTCGAGACCCCAATGCTGCGGGTCAGGCCCGCCTCACGCAGCTCGACGAGCTTGGCGAACGCGTGGACGTAGTCGTCCTTCGCGGGAGTCGGCCAGTGCACGAGGTACAGGTCGACGTTCTCGAGCCGGAGCTTCTCCAGGCTCTCGGCGATCGCCGCGCGCGGCTCCTCGTCGTGGTGGCGGTCGTTCCACAGCTTCGTGGTGACGAACAGCTCGTCACGGGCGATGCCGGATGCCGCGATCGCCGCGCCGACGCCCTCTTCGTTGCCGTAGATCGCGGCCGTGTCGATGTGGCGGTAGCCGATCTCCAGCGCCTCGCTCACCGCGCGCTCTGTCTCTGCCGGCGGCACCTTGAAGACGCCGTAGCCGAGCTGCGGGATGGAGTTGCCGTCATTCAGTTCGAGTGCAGGAATGGTCATGATTCCAGCCTATGACCTGTGATGACAGGCGAGGTCGGAATCGCCGCCATCGCCGCCGCCCCTCGGCCGACCAGTCGCTCGAGAGGTCCGCGTCCGAAGAACATCGACCACAGTGTCGTGACCAGCAGGAGTCCGACCGCTGTCAGACCCCAGAACGGGTTGCTCGAGAAGAATCCGCCGGGGCCTGCGACCAGCACGATCGACGCCACGTGCGCGCTGTATGCCGACAGCGGCATGGAGCCGAGGGCACCCAGCGGCAGCAGCGGCCAGCGCAGCGGACGGCTGAGCAGCAGGCACAGCGCGATCACGGCGAGCGCGAGCCCGCCGGAGCCGAGGATCTCGGCCGTCCCGCCGCTGTGCGGTTCGACGGCGAACACCGCGGTGACCACGGCATGGAGCGGATCGGTCCCGGCGAGGGCCTGCGGGTAGCCGTCCCAGCCGCTCGGAGGGGACCAGACCTCGCTGCTACCGTCCGCCGCGTACGAGGAGCTGCCCTCCAGGGAAGCCGTGATGCCCGTGGCCTGGCCGACGACGCCGAGTCCGTATCCGACGACGGCCAGCACGACTCCGACGACGAGCGCGATGACCGCCGTCCGCAGCCGGTCTACCCGCATCCGGCCCAGAGCCAGGCCGCCGAGGAGCAGAGCCATCCACACAGTGATCGGGTAGGACCCGTAGAGCACGAAGCCGATCCCGGCGCCGTAGGGATGCAGCATCACGGCGGCGAGGAACGCCAGCAGGGCCGGTGCCGCCAGCGCGAGCACCCCGGCACCGAGCAGCAGCTGCCACGGACGCCACCGCAGGAACGGGATGACCGCGACGTAGAGCAGCCCGTAGAGCGTGAGGATCACGGCGATCGGCGTGTTCAGCATCTCCAGCGCGAGCCCGATCACGAAGATCACCGCTCCGCGTCCGATCAGCCGCAGTCGGATGTCGGGCAGGCGTTCCCGCTCCGGCACCGCGCTGCGCCCTGTCATCAGCGCGATCGAGACACCCGCCAGAACCGCGAAGAGGATCGAGGAGCGCCCGTGCACGAGGTCGGTCCAGGTCGCGGGATCGAGCCACTCGAAGGGCTCGGTCTCGCCGATGTGCGCTCCGGCCATGCCGAGGATCGCGAGGCCTCTCGCGACGTCGAGTCCGAGGATCCGCGGTGGGCGTCCGAATCCGCGGAGCCAGCGCAGCGGGCGCAGGGCGATCGGTGTTCGCGCGCCCTGCGGGGCGGGCGGCAGCTCTGTCGTCGTCACCCGACGATCGTAGGGGTACGACCCTGTGGGTGGTGTGCGGATGTCACCCGCCCAGGACGGCGCGCAGCGCTTCGGTGTAGGCGTCGAACGCTCGCCTCCCCGGCGGCGTGAGCGCGAGGTAGGTGACCGGAGTCCGCCCCTTGTGCGTCTTCTCGACCGCGACGTAGCCGGCATCCTCGAGTCTGCGCAGATGGGTGGAGAGGTTCCCGGCGGTCATGTCGAGCAGTTCCTGCAGGCGGGGGAACGTGATGCTCTCGGCGGGCTCCAGCGTCGCGAGCGCCGCGGTGATCCTCAGCCGCGCGGCGGCGTGGATCACCGGGTCGAGCTCAACCACGGCGGCCTCCCGCCAGGGGCCGGCGCAGTCGGGAGAGGTGGCGGAAGGACAGCGCCCCCAGAGCGAGGAAGCCGAGTCCGCCGCCGACCGCGAGGACGAGGAGAACGGCGGGGTATCCGAAGAACGGGGCCGCGACGGCGACGGCGACGATCCAGACGCCGAGGAGCAGCATCGGCACCGCGCGCCAGATGGCGGCCCCGAGGACGAACATGAGCCCGGCGAACAGCACCAGCACGGTGGGGAAGAAGATGCGTGCGAGCGCGGCATCCATGCCGTTCGCGAGCAGACCGAGTCCGACGGCGACGATCGCGACGGTGCCGAGGCTCCACGTGCAGCCGTACACGATCGCCGGGAACGCCGTCGCCGCGTCACGGCGCACGCCGCGTCCCGAACGAGCGCCCAGCACGGCGGACAGCACGATCGCACCGACGAACAGCGCCGCGGCGATCGTGATCGCCACCGCCGGCGGCACCGTGAGACCGGGGCGCATCCCGTCGATCAGCCAGAGGGCGCCGAGGCCGAAAAGCCAGGCGACGCCCCACGCGACGAGCAGCAGGGGGACGAAGGCCGCGATCTGCCCCTCGACGCTGCGCTGCTGGTCGCGCACCAGCGCGAGCATCTCCGCCGGCGCCAGCGCCTCGTCCTTCTCGTGATGCGACGACTCGACCATCAACCGGCTCCGTTCACGGGGAGGCCCATCATGACGAAGACGAGCACGGGAAGGGTGAAGAACAGATTGACCAGTCCGTGGGCGAGGACCAGGGGCATCAGCCGACCCTGACGCCGGTAGATCCACCCGGATCCCACACCCCAGACGAAGAAGGCGCACATGAACGCGACCACCGCCGCGGGCGTGGGCGCGTACCAGATGTGCTGCGATGCGAAGAGCGCCGCGGGCACGATGATCGCGAGACCCGTCGGCCAACGCCGCTCGAGCGCCCCCTGGGCGTACCCGCGGTAGACGAGTTCCTCAACCGGGGCGTTCAGCGGCGCGAAGGTGAGCACGCCGACGACCGCGATGACTGTCCAGGTGACCGGGTCCAGCGTCGGGATGCTCGCCGGGTCGAAGAAGATCGTCTCCATCCGGCCGAAGATCTCGCTGCCGTACTGCAGCCAGACGACGAGCATGATCGTCGCGACCAACGGCAGGTACATCACCACGAGCCACAGCAGCCCCCACAGGAGGTCGCGTCCGAGTCGGCGCGGCTCGTAGCCGAGGAACTCTCGGATGCTGCGCCCCTCTCGTCGCAGCAGCCGGGCGACGAGCACCAAGCAGACCACGTTGACCGGGAGCATCGCGATGACCGCGAGCATCGGCGGCGGCGGGAACGAGACGTCGCTCTCGCCCATCCGGACGACGAGCCAGACGAGGACGGATGCCGTCGCGACGAGCGCGACCCTCAGCACCGGCAGTCCGATCGCCCATCGCCACGTGGTCATGTCTACTTTGTATCTCAAAGCAGTTTGCGTGGCAAGAGCATCCTCGACTCGTCATACGATGGAGGGCTATGTCCGCGACCCTCCCCGTCATCTCCTACCCCCCGGAGCTGCCCGTCAGCGCCGCCCGGGAGGAGATCGCCGACGCCATCCGCGACAATCAGGTCGTCATCGTGGCCGGCGCGACCGGATCGGGCAAGACGACGCAGCTGCCGAAGATCGCGCTCGAGCTCGGCCGTACCCGCATCGCGCACACCCAGCCGCGACGCCTGGCCGCCCGCACGATCGCCGAACGCGTGGCCGAGGAGCTGCAGGTCGAGCTGGGCACGCTCGTCGGCTACAAGGTGCGCTTCACCGACAAGGTGTCCGACGAGACCCGCGTCGCGCTGATGACCGACGGCATCCTCCTCAACGAGATCCATCGCGACCGACTCCTCACCCGATACGACACGATCATCATCGACGAGGCGCACGAGCGCTCGCTCAACGTCGACTTCCTGATCGGCTACCTCGTCCGCATCCTGCCGGAGCGTCCCGACCTCAAGGTGATCATCACCTCGGCGACGATCGATCCGGAGAGCTTCGCGAAGCACTTCGCGCCTTCGACCAGCTCAGGAACGAGCGGCGACCCCGCCCCGATCATCGAGGTGTCCGGCCGCACCTACCCGGTGGAGATCCGCTACCGCGCGCAGACCGACGAGACCGAGGACGAGGACGAGGTGTCGGCGATCGTCGCGGCCCTGCGCGAACTCGATCGCGAGGAGCCGGGCGACGTGCTCGTCTTCCTTCCCGGCGAGGCGGAGATCAGGGACGCCGCGGATGCCGTGCGCGGCGCATATGCGAAGGATCGCTCCCCCACCGAGGTCCTCCCCCTCTACGGACGCCTTTCGGCCGCCGAGCAGCACCGGGTCTTCGAGCGCAGCCGCGTCGCCGGCGTGCGCCGTCGGGTGGTCCTCGCCACGAACGTCGCCGAGACGAGCCTCACGGTTCCCGGCATCCGGTATGTGATCGACACCGGCACGGCGCGCATCTCCCGCTACAGCAATCGCTCCAAGGTGCAGCAGCTTCCGATCGAGGCGATCTCGCAGGCGTCGGCGAACCAGCGTGCGGGCCGAGCCGGGCGAACGAGCGACGGCATCGCGATCCGCCTCTACGCGGAGGAGGACTTCGAGAAGCGCCCGGAGTTCACCGAGCCCGAGATCCTGCGCACCTCGCTGGCCTCGGTCATCCTGCAGATGCTGTCGCTCGGCTTCGGCGACATCACGGCTTTCCCGTTCCTCACCCCTCCGGACTCGCGTGGCGTGAAGGCGGCCTTCGACCTGCTCACGGAGCTCGGCGCCGTGGAGCCGTCGCGTCGCGACGATTCCCCTCACCTCACCCGCATCGGCCGTGACATCTCGCGCATGCCGATCGATCCGCGATTCGCACGGATGCTGATCGAGGCGGGGCGCCCTTCGACAGGCTCAGGGACCCAGGTCGTGCACGACGTCCTGCCGATCGTGTCGGGCCTGACGATCCAGGATGTCCGTGAGCGTCCGGAGGAGCGTCGCGAGGAGGCCGATCGCCTGCACGCGCGCTTCGTCGACCCGACGAGCGACTTCCTCACTCTCCTCAACCTCTGGAACCACCTGCGTGAGCAGCAGCGCGAGCTGGGATCGAGCGCGTTCCGGCGCCTGTGCCGCTCCGAGCACCTCAACTACGTGCGCGTGCGCGAGTGGTTCGACGTGCACCGCCAGCTCAGCACCTTGGTCAAGGACGCGAAGAAGGGCCCTTCGAGAGGCTCTGGGACCCAGCAGGGGGCCTCGGATCCGGACGCGATCCACCGCGCGCTGCTGTCGGGGCTGCTCTCGCAGATCGGCATCCTCGACGAGCGCACCGCCCCGGCGGGCAAGGGGCACTCCCCCGCGAAGGAGCCGAAGGGTCGCCGTATCGCGGAGTACCGCGGAGCCCGCGGCATCCGCTTCTCGATCTTCCCCGGCTCCGGCCTGCGCAAGAAGAGCCCGCAGGCGGTCATGGCCGCCGAGATCGTCGAGACCTCCCGCACCTTCGCACGCACGGTCGCCGCGATCGACCCCGCCTGGGCGGAACCGCTCGCCGGCGACCTCGCCAAGCGTCAGGTCACGGAGCCGCACTGGTCGAAGGATGCCGGCGCCGCCGTCGCGTTCGAGAAGGTCACGCTGTTCGGCGTCGAGATCATCCCCCGTCGCCGCGTGCAGTTCGCGCGCATCGACCGCGCCGCGTCGCGTGAGCTGTTCGTCCGGCACGCGCTCGTCGAGGGCGAGTGGGATCCGACCCGCATCGACAAGCGGGTCAGTGCGTTCTGGCGCAGCAACCACGAGCTCCGCAAGCGCCTCGAGAAACTCGAGGAGCGGGAGCGGCGCCGCGACATCCTCGCCGGCGACGAGGCCGTCTTCCGGTTCTACGACGAGCGGATCCCCGCCGAGGTCTTCGACGTGCGGTCCTTCGAGACCTGGTGGCGTGACGCGCTGCAGACCACGCCGAAGCTGCTGGTCATGCGCGAGGCCGACCTGCTCGATGACGAGGCCAGGGCCGACCAGAGCGAGTTCCCGACGCGCTGGAACCAGGGCGATCAGGTGCTGGGCCTCGCGTACCGGTTCGAGCCGGGTGCCGCCGACGACGGCGTGAGCGTGGTCTTGCCGCTGCCGCTGCTCGCGCAGATCGAGGACCGCGGTTTCGACTGGCAGGTGCCCGGCCTCCGCGCCGAGCTGGTCACCGGACTCCTGCGCGCCCTGCCCAAGGCGATCCGCCGTCACGTCGTCCCCGCCGCGGACTGGGCGGAGAAGTTCGGCGCCGAGCTCGCGGACCAGGGGCCGGAGAACCACGGCGGCCTGCCGCCGCGGACGCTCAAGGAAGCGCTCGCTCGGATGATCCAGCCGCTGGCGAATCAGCTGGTGGCGGCCGGCGACTTCGAGGACGAGCGCGTGCCGCCGCACCTGCGCATGAACTTCCGTGCCGTCGACGAGCGCGGCCGGATCGTCGGAAGCAGTCGCGACCTGCGTACGCTGCAGGCCGAGCTCTCCGACCGCGCCCGCAGCAGCGTGGCACGGTCGATCGCCGCCCCTCCGCGCACTTCCGGACCCCTGAGGGTATCGAGCGATCCAGCCCCGAAGATCGAGCAGACCGGCCTGACAGCCTGGACGTTCGGCGAGCTCCCGGAGGTCCTCGACACCCGCGTCGCCGGCGGCGTGGTGCGCGGGTACCCGGCGATCGTCGACCAGGGCAAGACCGTCGCGGTGCGAGTCGAGTCCACGGCGGATGCCGCGGCGGACGCGACGCGCAAGGGCGTGCTCCGGCTCGTGCTGCTGGGCGTCCCCTCCCCGTCGTCGTACGTGCAGGAGCACCTCACCAGCCAGGAGAAGCTCGCGCTCGCGGCTTCGCCCTATCAGTCGGCCGCCGCGCTCATCGAGGACAGCCGGGCGGCGGTCGCGCGACGAGTGATCGACGCGTCGACCCAGGGAACCGGGATCGTGCGCAGCGAGGCGGAGTTCGCCCGGGTCCGCGAGGCGGTCTCGGCATCCCTCGTCGATGAGCTGTTCGCCTGCGTCTCGCTGGTCGCGCGCATCCTCACGAAGTCCCGCGAGGTGGAGCGCGGGATCAAGGCGCAGAACTCGCTGGCCCTGCTCGGCCCGCTGAACGACATCCGCACGCAGCTGTCCGGCCTGCTGCATCCGGGATTCGTCTCGACCGCGGGCGTCGAGCGTCTCGCGCATTTCCCGCGTTATTTCGAGGGCATGCTCGACCGCCTGAAGACTCTCACGAACGAGCCGGGCAAGGACCGCGCGCGCATGACGGAGTTCGAGCGGATGGCGAAGGCGTTCGAGGACGCCGGCGGGACGATCCCGCTCCCCACGGATGCCGCGCCCGCACTCGTGGAGGTGCGCTGGCTTCTGGAGGAATACCGGATCAGCGTGTTCGCCCAGCGGCTCGGCACCGCGCAGGCGGTTTCGCCGCAGCGCATCATGAAGGCGCTCGCCGGGCGCTGAGCACCGCACGCGGGTAGCCTGGATCGCATGGCACGCGCGATCGTCTACACCGAGTTCGGATCCCCCGCAGTCCTCCACGAGATCGAGATCCCCGACCCCGTCGCGGCGCGCGGCGATGTGGTCGTGCGGATCGAGGCCGCCGGCGTGAACCCGATCGACGCGAAGCTGCGCAGCCGCAAGCGCCCCTCGCCGGACATCACCGAGCCGCGGCCGGTCGGCTTCGACGGCGCGGGCGTCGTCGAGGTCCTCGGCGAAGGGGTCGACGACTTCGCGGTCGGCGACCGTGTCGCCATCCGCGATGCGCTCGGCACCTACGCCTCGGCGCTGGCGATCGCGACCGAGAAGCTCGTCGCCCTTCCGGATGCCGTGACCGCCGCCGAGGGCGCGGCGATCGGCATCCCGGCAGGCACCGCCTACCAGGCGCTGCGCTCGCTCGGCGTGACCGACGGCGATGTGCTGCTGGTCCACGCCGGTTCCGGCTCTGTGGGCCAGTTCGCGGTGCAGTTCGCCGTGGCCTGGGGCGCGACCGTGATCGCCACCGCGAGCCCTTCCCGCCACGAGCTCCTGCGCGAGCTCGGCGCCATCCCGATCTCCTATGACGCCGGCCTCCTCGAGCGCGTGAGAGACGTCGCACCTGCTCCCGTCACGGTCGTCCTGGACTGCGCGGGCACCGACGAGGCGATCGAGACGTCGCTCGCCCTCGTCGCCGACCGCGACCGGATCGCGACGATCGTACGAGGCCCGGATGCCGCGTCGTTCGGCATCCGCGCCTTCTCCGGCGGTTCTCCCGTGCCCCTCACCGAGGAGGAGCTCGCCTGGCGGGCCGAGGCGCTGCCGAAGACGGTCGAGCTGCTCGCCTCCGGCGACTTCACGATCGAGCTCGGTCCGGAGCTGCCGCTCGCCGAAGCGGCGCAGGCCCATGAGCTCATGGAATCCGGCGCCGCCTCGGGCAAGATCATCCTCGTCCCGTAGGTCGAGAGGTCAGGCCGGCGCGACCGGCCGTCCGATCGACAGCATCAGCCGGTTGGCCCAGTTGAAGAACGCCGCGCCGTGGATGACATCGGCGATCTCCAGATCGTCGAGGCCGGCCGCGCGGAGCCGGGCGATCTCGGCCTCCCCGAACGCACTGGGCGTGTCGGTCAGGGCGACGGATGCCGCGACGACCGCGTTCCACCGCTCGCCGAGGTCGGCCTCCACGCCCGCGTCGAGCAGGCGGTCGACATCGTCCACGCGCTTGCCGTGGTGCGCGGCGAAACGGGAGTGCACCGAGGCGCAGAACACGCAGCCGTTGCGGCGGGATGCCGCGGTCGCCGCGAGCTCGCGCTCGGCCCGAGGGAGGCCCTCGGCGACGTTGTAGAAGATGTCCTTGTCGACGAGGGTGCGCGCCTTCAGAATCTCGGGATCGCGCGCGAGGAGGCGGAAGTAGTCGTTCTTGGCCCGCGCGGCGTCGACGAGCCCGTCGTAGTGCCGCTCGGTGAGCTCCTCCTCGGGCAGCGGCGCGAGGTGCGGCAGCCAGCCGACCTCGCCGCGCGTGAAGGCGTGGGGATGCGGGGCGTCGTGCGTGAGCACGCTCTGGTCGGCGGTCATGCTGCTTCCTCCTCGGAATCGGTCTGCGCGGTCGACGCGAGACCGGCGGCAGCGAGCACCCGGAGACCGGTGATGACCCGCTGCTGGAACGCCAGGAACGACACGAGCTGCGACAGCGTGATGATGCCGTCGGCCGACCATCCGGCGTCGAGCAGTCGACTGATGTCCGCCGCCGACGCCTCCCGCGGACGGAACACCAGCAGGTGCGTGTGCGCCAGTGCGGCGGCGAGCCGGTCTCCGAGAGCCTCGGCGGCGGCATCCGACGGCGCGTAGCGCTCCCCCTCGGTGCTCTCGCCCTGCAGTCCGCGTTCGGTGTATGCGCCGAACGGTCCTTCGACCGCAGCGTCCGACGCCTCGGCCAGCACGACCGCCGCACCATCTGCGTCGGCGGCGAGCGCGCGGTCGGCGTAGAACGTGCCGGTCGCGTCGGAGCTGCCGGCGAGCCGCGTGGCGAACGCGGCGATGAGCTCCCGCTCCGCCTGCGATGCGTGCTCCTCCGAGACCGGACGGAACAGCGCGTCGAAGCTCGCCTGCAGCTGCTCCCTGGTGACGGGGCGACGACGCCGCAGGGCATCGAGCTCGGGCGTCACCCCCGCGATCTGATCGACGATGTCGTGGGTCATGCCTTCTCCTTGATGGTGTCGGTGAGTGCGTAGCCGAGCGCGGGCGCGACCTGCTCGGCGAAGAGCTCGATCGAGCGCAGCACGTGGTCATGCGGGGCGTCGACCGAATGCACCTGGAACGCGACCTCCGTCGCGCGGGCGAGGGTGGAGTCGGCGGCGAGCGACTCCGCGACCTCCTCCGGCGTGCCGAGGTGCGTGTCGAGGGCGACGATCAGCTCGTCGATGCTGTCACCGGGGATCGTCTGGCCCTGTCGCCGGAACCCCTCGGCCGCGCGCCGCAGTCCGACCTCCGCGAAGCGCAGAGCCTCGGCGCGGTCGTCGGCGACGAACACGGTGCGGGAGGCCGTGATCCGCGGCGTCGCACCGTCGGGCAGAGCCTCGAGGTACGCGTCGATGATCGGATCCTGCAGGGCGGCGAGCGGCGCGTGCAGCGCGTCGTCGCGGCGGGGCTGAGTACGGGACAGCAGCAGTCCGTGCCCGTGGACGCCGGCGCGATGGCCGCCCGGCGCCGAGAATGTCGCCTGCCAGATGCGGTCGGCGAGGTCAGCGGCATCCGGATAGAGCGTGTTGCCCGCGCCGATGTCGCGAGCGGTCAGGGCGTCGAGCAGCACGGCGAGCTTGCGGTCGTAGGTCGGCGCCTTGTCGCGCACGTCCTCGCCGAACGGCACGAACGACGACGGGGTGCCGCCGCTGCCCAACCCCAGGTCGAGCCGCCCGTCGGACAGCAGGTCGGCGACCACCGCGTCCTCGGCGACGCGCACCGGATCCTCCAGCGGCAGGGTGATGACGCCCGTCCCCAGGCGGATGCGCGTGGTGCGCGCCGCGATATTCGCCAGGAGCACCAGGGGCGAGGGAAGACCGCCCTCCGCCGCGCGGAAGTGGTGCTGCGCGACCCACGCTCGTCCGATGCCGACGCTCTCGGCCAGCTGGATCTGCGCAGCTGCGAGGGCGTAGCGCTCGGCGGGCGCCGCGTCGTCGAGCAGGCGGGTGAAGAAGGCGACGGTGGGGGCGGTCATGCGGGGATCTCCGTTCGACCGGGCACCGCGGCCAGCAGCTCCCGGGTGTAGTCGTGTTGGGGGTCGTGGAACAGCTCTTCGGTCGGGCCCTCCTCGACGATCCGACCACGGCGCATCACCGAGACCGTGTGGCTGATCCGGCGCACCACCGCGAGGTCGTGCGAGATGAACAGGTAGGTGAGTCCGAGCTCGGCCTGCAGCGAGGTGAGCAGCTCGAGGATGCGGGCCTGCACGGTCACGTCGAGAGCGGAGACCGCCTCGTCGAGCACGACGATCTCCGGGTCGATCGCGAGGGCACGGGCGATCGCCACGCGCTGCCGCTGCCCGCCGGACAGCTCCTGCGGAGTGCGTCGTGCGACGTCGGCGGGAAGCGACACCCGGTCGATCAGCGCGAGCGCCCGTGCACGCTGGTCGGACCGCGAGCCCTGGCGGAAGTTCCGCAGCGGCTCTGCGACGATGTCGACGATCTGCTGGCGCGGATCGAGCGACGCGAAGGGGTTCTGGTAGACCAGCTGGATACGACGACGCAATGCACGCAGCTGCTCGCGCGACGCACTTGTCACGCCGGCCCCCGCGACCTCGATCGTGCCGGCATCCGGCTGCTGGAAGCGGGTGACCAGCCGGGCGGTCGTGGTCTTGCCCGACCCGGACTCCCCCACGAGCGCGTGCGTGGTGCCCTTGCGCACGCGGAACGACACGTCGTCGACGGCGCGGAAGCGCTCGCGTCCACCGACCCGGAACTCCTTCACGAGTCCCTCGGCCACGATCGCGTAGGGATTCTCCGCAGCGACCGCGGCCGCATCGCGCAGGAACGGCGGGGCGTCCGGCCGGCGGAACCCCGTCGCGAACGCCGGAGCATCGGCGAGGAGCTGCTTGGTGTAGGCGTCGGCCGGCGCCGCGAGCACATCGGCGCTCGCACCCTGCTCCACGATCCGGCCGTCCTTCAGCACGACGAGCCGCTCGGCACGGTCGGCGGCGACGCCGAGGTCGTGCGTCACGAGGAGGATGCTGGTGCCCTCCTCGCGGCGCAGCTCGTCGAGCAGGTCGAGCACCTTGCGCTGCACGGTGGCGTCGAGCGCGCTCGTGGGCTCGTCGGCGATCAGCAGCCGCGGGCCCAGCGCGATCGCGGTGGCGATCAGCACGCGCTGCCGCATCCCGCCCGAGAGCTCGTGCGGGTACTGGCGGGCGCGGAGGTCGGGGTCGTCGATGCCGACGCGGTCGAGCAGCTCGATGACCCTGGCGCGGCGGGCCCGGCGATCCCGATGCCCGTGCAGCCGCAGGATCTCCGCCACCTGTGCGCCGATCGGCCGCACCGGGTCGAGCGAGGTCGTCGGGTCCTGCGGAACGAGGCCGATCGCCGGCCCGCGGATGCCGCGCAGAGCACGGTCCGACCAGCCGGAGATGTCGAGGTCGCCGAGCCGCACGCTGCCGCCGTCCACGCGTCCCCCGGCGGGCAGGAGGCCCAGCAGAGCGTGTGCGGTGGTGGACTTGCCCGAACCCGACTCGCCGACGAGCGCGACCGTCTCACCCTCCTGGATCTCGAAGGAGATGCCGTGGACGACCTCGCGTCCGGCGTAGGAGATCCGCAGATCGTTCGCTGCGAGGACGCTCATCGGGTGTTCCTTCCGAGTCGGTGGCTGATGCGGTTGGCGCTGAGCACCACCGCGACGACGACGAGACCGGGGAGGGCCGTGAGCCACCACGCCGTCCCGATGTAGTTGCGCCCCTCGGCGATCAGAAGGCCCCATTCGGGCGTGGGCGGCGGCGCGCCGTAGCCGAGGAACCCGAGCGTCGAGATCGCGAGGATCGCGGTGCCGAACTGCAGGGCGGCGAGCGCGACGATCGGGGTGAGCGAGTTCGGGAGCACGTGCCGGCGGAGCACGGCGAAGAAGGTCGCCCCACTGCCGTACGCGGCCTCGACGTACTCGGTGCGCCGCACCCGGGCGACCTCGGCGCGCATCAGGCGCGCGAAGGCCGCGACGCTGCCGAGACCGACCGCGAGCGCGGCGTTCACGGTGCCGAAGCCGAGCAGGATGATCACCGAGAGCGACAGCAGCAGGCCGGGGATCGCGAGCAGCACATCGACGATCCGCATCAGCACGTCGTCGAGGATGCCGCCGACGGCACCGGCAACCGCGCCGATCAGCGTGCCGAGGCCGAGGCCCACGGTCACGGCGATGAGCGCGCCGGAGAGCGAGTGCACCGCGCCGTGGACTACGCGGCCGAACAGATCGCGGCCGAGCGTGTCCGTGCCGAACCAGTGGGCGGCGCTCGGCGGCAGCAGCTTGTCGGCCGGCGCACCGGTGAGCGGATCGGCCGGGGCGAAGACTCCGGGGATCACGGCCCAGAGCACGGCCAGCACGACGACCGAGATCGCCAGGTACAGGCCCCACGGCAGCGCCCGGAGCGGCGTGCCGGGGCGGACGGATGCCGGAGCGACGGCATCCGTCTCGGGCTCGGGGTTGACCGGGACGGGAAGCGTGGTGAGAACGGGGACGGTCATGCCGGGGCCTCCTGGAGTGCGCGGGGCACGGTCGCCCTCGCGACGTTCCGCTGACGCGGGTCGATGAGCGGCGTCACGAGATCGACGGCGAAGCTGATGAGCACGAAGCCGAGGGCCGACAGCAGCACGACGCCCTGCAGTACCGGGATGTCCTGGTTCGCGACGGCCTGCTCGGTGAGCCGTCCGACGCCGGTGCGACCGAACACGGTCTCCGTCACCACGGCGCCGCCGACGAGCTCGCCGAACAGCACACCCGCGATCGTGAGGGTCGGCACCGCCGCGTTCCGGGCGACCGAGCGGGTGAGCACCCAGACGGGAGGCGCCCCTTTGGCCCGCACGACCGTGATGAACGGCTGGGCCTGCACCTGATCGATGCTGCGCACGAGCACCTGCGCCAGCGGCGCCGAGATCGGCACGGCGAGCGTGAGCACCGGGAGGATGAGGCCCGACACCGGGTCGGCGCCGACGATCGGCACCCATCCGAGGCCGAAGGAGAACACCTGGATGAGCAGGATCCCGAGCCAGAAGACCGGAACGGCCACGAACAGTCCGGGGATCTGACGCAGACCGTCGCGCAGCCACGCGAAGCGCGCGAGCGACGAGAGCCCGGCGACGAGGACCGCGATCACCAGCGCCACGACCAGGCCCAGGAAGGCCAGCAGGAGCGTCGACGGCAGCGCCTCGCCCAGCATCGTGAGCACGGGGGTCCCGAACTGCGTCGAGTAGCCGAAGTCCCCGGCCAGGAAGCCCAGCCCCGCGTGCACGTACTGCTCCCACCACGGCAGGTCGGCGCCGTAGGTCGCGCGGATGCTGTCGAGCTGATCGGGTGAGAGCCCGAGGCTCGGGTCCGAGAACTTGATCAGGATCGCATCGCCCGGCAGCAGCTGCAGCAGGAAGAAGGTGGCCGTGAAGGCCGCGATCAGAACGATCGCGGCCTGCCCGGCTCGTCGGAGGACGAAGCTCATCGGTGCACCGTGCTCATCAGTGCTCGGCGAGCCACACGCCGGAGAAGGTCGGACGACCCACCGACTCGAAGGCCACGCCCTGCACGTAGGTCGCCGCGCCGTACACCTGCGGCTCCTCGAACAGCGGGATCACGTACGCCTGCTCGGCGATGTAGTCCTGCACGGCCTGGGAGGCGGCGACGCGCTTGTCGGGGTCGGGCTCGGATGCCACGGCGAGCAGCAGAGCGTCGAGCTCGGCGTCGTTCGAGATGAGCGTGTCGCGGTTCTTCGTGAAGTACTGGCTCTTGATCACGTCGAGGTCGGCGCGTCCGACCATGGAGTGGTAGAAGCCGGTCTTGAGCGGGTCGCGGTTATCGGCGGCGGCGCTTCCGGCGTCTCCCGGCTTGACGCTCAGCTCGACACCGACCTTCGCCAGCTGCTGCGCGACGAGCTCCAGGGTCTGCTTCGAGAGGGGCTGCGGCTTCGCCTCGTACACCGTGAAGGAGAGGCGCTCGCCGTCCTTCTCGCGGATTCCGTCGGATCCCGGCTTCCATCCCGCATCGTCGAGGAGCTTCTCGGCCTTGTCGGGATCGAACGCGTAGTGCTCGGACTCGTCCTTGTAGCCGAGGGCCTCGGACGAGAGGACCGAGGTCGCGACCGGATAGTTCTCGGTGAAGAGCGTGTCGACGACCTCCTGCGCGTCGACCGCGGCGACCAGCGCCTGGCGGACGCGGATGTCGGTGAGGAGCGGGTTGCTCGGACGCAGGCTGATCGCGTTGTTCACGCCGCGGGTCTGCGGGGCGTAGAGGGTGAAGCCCGCACTCTCGACACGGTCCTCGTCGAAGGCCTGCACGTACCGCACGTAGTCGGCCTGTCCGGCGATCAGCGAGCCGATGCGCACCGAGTCCTCGGGCGTGACGAGCACGTGCACGGCGTCGACGTACGGACGCCCCTGGTTCTCCGCGCTCTCCGGCGCCCACGCGTAGTCGTCGCGCGCCGTGAGCGTGTACTCGGTGCCCAGCTTCTCGTCGGTCACGGTGAAGGGGCCGGAGCCGATGATCTCCTCCGCGTTGCCGGCGCCGAAGTCCTCGATCGTGCCGTCCAGCGTCGCGGGCGAGAGGAGGCCCGAGTTGATGGTCGAGGTCGCCTGCAGGAAACCGGGTGCCGGAGCCGAGAAGCGGAACGTGACCGTGTCCTCGTCGACGACCTCGCTGCTGGCGTAGTTGTTGATCGCTTCGGAGATCGTGAGCCCTCGGTCGGCGACGCCGAGCCCGTACGTGTCGAAGTTCTTCGCCACGGCCGCGGCATCGAGCGGGGTGCCGTCGGAGAACGTGACGTCGGGCTTCAGATTGAACGTGTACTCGGTCGCGTCGTCGTTCACGGTCCAGTCGGAGGCGATCCACGGCTCGATGTCGAGCGACTCCGGGTTCTGCCAGGTGAGGCGGGCGGCGATGTTGTTGACGACGCCGCCGTTGGGGTAGAAGCCGGCCTGCGGCGGGTACAGGTTGGTGTACGTCTGGTGCTCGAGGTAGGTGAGGGTGCCGCCGGTGACGGGGTCGCTCCCCTCGGCCGGCGCGTTGGCCGGTGCCGGCGAGGAGGCGCAGGCGGCGAGGCTCGTCGCGAGGACGAGCGGGAGCGCCACGGCGGCTGCACGGATGAGACGGCGGTTCATGGGAGAGGCCTCCTGGGCTTCGGGTGCACGGGTGCGGGAGTGGTGCGGGACTGCGAGGTGAGGATCACGCTAGGGAAGACGGATGCCGTGCGGCGAAGCGCCGGACACCGACCGTCGCGAGACGAAACGTCCGGTCATGCGTCGACACGGGAGGTCACACGCAGGCGATCGCGAAGGGTCTCGCCGGACCGGTCGGCGTCCGGAGCGAGCAGGCCGCGGCGCCGCAGTTCCGGGGCCGCGATGCGCGTGAACGCCTCGAACTGGGCGGGCTGGAAGGCCGACAGCACATTGAATCCGTCAGCCGCTCCCTCGTCGCGCCAGGTCTCGAAGTGATCGGCGATCGTGCGCGCGTCGCCCACCACGAAGGCGGCCGGCACGGCGTGCGCGGCGACGAGGTGCCGCCAGGTGAGCGGGTCTCCGGCGGAGACGCCGACGCCGGCGATGCGCGACACCCTCTCGACGAGGGCCGCACCGACCTCCCCCAGCCGCGCGGCGTCGTCGGCGGTCACGGGCTGGTCGAAGGCGGCCGCGCGGAGCGGATCGTCGGCGGCGACACCCAGCGTGTCGGCGAGCGCATCGACGGTCCGGTTCGGCGGGAACGCCGTGCGCGTGGTCTGATGCCCTTCCGCGAGCGGCACGAGTGCCAGCAGGCGCTCCACGATGCGGTGCGCCTCGGCATCCGTGTCGGCGACGACCGGGAGCACGGGCGCGATCACCTTCACCTCGTCCGGCGAGCGCCCGGACTCCGCGGCGATGTCACGCAGCCCCGCTCGTGTGGCGATCGCATCTGCGAGGTTCGGCGCGGCGATGAGAGCGAGGTCGGCCTGGGTGGCCGCGAGCGCGCGCGATCGGGGCGAGGTGCCGGCGTGCACGATCGGGATCTGCCCCTGCGGCGGGCGGGCGACGTTCAGCGGACCGGTGACCCGCACCCGCTCGCCCACGAGGTCGGCGGCTCGAAGGCCCTCCGGGTCGATGAGCACGCCGCGCGCGGCATCCGCGATCCAGGCGTCGTCGCTCCAGGAGTCCCAGAGTCGCCGCAGCGCCGTGACGAACTCCTCGGCGCGGTCGTAGCGCGTCTCGTTGTCGGCGTGCGCGTCGCGGCCGTGGTTGCCCGCGGCGCGCGGCTCGGCGCCGGTCACCAGATTGACGCCGGCGCGGCCCCGCGTGAGCACGTCGAGCGACGCGAGCGACCGCGCGGTCGAGTACGGGTCGGCGTAGGTCGTGTTGACCGTGGCGATGAGTCCGATCCGCGACGTGATGCCGGCGAGGAACAGCACGGCGCTGACCGGATCGATCCGAGCGAGCAGGTACGGATCGCGGAACTCCAGGTCGGGCCCGGTCGCCAGCCAGTCTCCGAAGAAGAGGTAGTCGAGTCCAGCGTCCTCTCCCTCCCGCGCGATGCGGCGGAGGATGTCGGCATCGGCCGCCGGATCGCGATGAGCGCCCGGCTGCCGCCACCCCGACGGGTACGCGCCGAGCGTGCGCACCATGGCGCCGATGATGAGAGGTTCCGTCATGTCGTCACCGTAGATTCGCGGTGCGCGCCGCTGCCATGCCGCCGATGCCGGACGTCACGCGATGTCACACTCCGTCACACCCGCGACACCCTCTACGCTGAGATGATGACTGGTCTTCGTTGGGGAATCCTCGCGACCGGCGGCATCGCCGCCTCGTTCGCATCCGATCTACGCACCGCAGGACTCGACTTGGTGGCCGTCGGTTCGCGCTCGCAGGAATCGGCGGATGCCTTCGCCGCCCGCTTCGACATCCCCCACGCGCACGCGTCGTACGAGGCGCTCGTCGCCGACCCGGATGTCGACATCATCTACGTCGGGACCCCGCACCCGATGCACCACGAGAACGCCCGTCTCGCACTCGAGCACGGCAAGCACGTGATCGCTGAGAAGGCCTTCACGCTGAACCGCGCCGAGGCGGAGGACCTGCAGCGGCTCGCCGCCGAGAAGGGCCTGCTGGTGACCGAGGCGATGTGGACGCGGTATCTGCCGCACATGGTCCGCATCCGCGAGATCATCGCCGCCGGCACGTTGGGTGAGATCCGCGTCGTGAGCGCCGACCACACCCAGCTGCTCCCGACCGACCCGGCGCACCGGCTCAACGACCTCGAGCTGGGCGGCGGCGCGCTGCTCGATCTCGGCATCTACCCGATCTCGTTCGTGTACGACATCCTCGGCGCCCCCACCGAGGTGCGCGCCGTCGGGCGCCTCATCGAGACCGGAGCCGACGCCGAGGTCGCGACGGTCATGACGCACGAGGGCGGCGCGATCTCGACCACGCTGTCGTCCTCCCGCGGCGCCGGACCGAACGCCGCGAGCATCGTCGGCACTGCGGCCCGCATCGACATCGATCGCGTCTGGTATTCGCCCACCTCGTTCCGCGTCGTCCTTCCGGACGGCACCGTCCAGGAGGAGTACGTCTCCGAGGTCGAGGGGCGCGGCATGCAGTATCAGGCGCTGAACGCCGAGCGCCTCGTGCGCGAGGGCATCCTCGAGGGGGACATCCTGCCGATCGCCGAGACCGTGGCGATCATGGGCACCCTCGACGAGATCCGCTCGCAGATCGGGGTGCGCTACCCGCGCGAGGAGGCCGACCATGGCTGAGCCCACGAACGCCCGCGTCGCGGTCTACCTGGACTTCGACAACATCGTCATCTCCTGGTACGACCGCGTCCATGGACGCAACGCCTATGGCAAGGACCGCCAGCGGATCACCGAGAACCCGAACGATCCCGACGTCGTCGAACGGCTGAGCCGGGCGATGATCGAGGTCGGCGCGATCATCGACTACGCCGCCTCATTCGGCACCCTGGTGCTCACGCGGGCCTACGCGGACTGGTCATCGCCGGTGAACGCGGAGTACCGCTCCCAGCTCGTGGCCCGTGCTGTCGACCTCGTGCAGCTGTTCCCCGCGGCGGCGTACGCCAAGAACGGCGCCGACATCCGGCTCGCGGTCGATGCCGTCGAGGACATGTTCCGCCTCCCCGACCTGACGCACGTCGTGATCGTGGCGGGCGACAGCGACTATGTGCCGCTGGCGCAGCGGTGCAAGCGGCTCGGGCGCTACGTGATCGGGGTCGGCGTCGCGGGCTCCACCGCCAAGTCGCTGGCCGCGGCCTGCGACGAGTTCGAGGCCTACGACTCGCTCCCCGGCGTCGTGCGTCCGACGAAGCCTGTCGCGCCGGTCGTGACGGCGCCGACGACGGATGCCGCCGAGCCGGCCGCCGAGACCCCGGCAGACGCTCCCAAGGCCAAGGCGCCCCGGAGGGCCAAGTCCAAGGCGACGGCGAAGGTCGAGGAGCCGAAGCTCGACGAACAGGGCGAGGCGACGCAGCTGCTGGAACGCGCGCTGCGGCTCGGTCACGACAAGACCGACGCCGACGAGTGGCTGCACAGCTCGGCGGTCAAGACGCACATGCGACGCATGGATCCGTCGTTCAGCGAGAAGGCTCTCGGCTACCGGTCGTTCTCCGACTTCCTCAAGTCCCGCGACGAGATCGCGGAGCTCGAGGAGACCGGCCACGAGCGTCTGGTCAAGCTGCGCGAGCAGTAGGAATCGACGCCGCTCATTCGGCGAAGTCGTACTCCTGGAAGTCCTCGACCTCCGGCACCCACCGCTCCGCCACGAATGCGGTGTGCGCGGGGTGGGCGTTGTACGCGTCGTAGGCGCCCTGATCCGCGAAGACCATCGAGAACTGATGGTCGAGGTCGCTCTTCGGGCTGATCTGACGGCGGATCGTGAAGTCGGCGACCCCGGGGATGGACGTCAGGACGGCGTGACCCGTGGCGAGGAATTCGCGTTCCTCGACGGAACCCGCCGGATGCACGAGGCGGAAGACGACGGTGTGCTGGATCGACATGGGGCTCCTGAGTGCGAAGAGGTGGTCACTGATTGCTGAACGCGGCGTCGAAGGATGCCTCGGGCTTCGGCCACAGCAGCGAGCGCACGTAGGCGAGGGCTTCAGGAGCGCCGTGCAGGCGGTCCATGCCGGCGTCCTCCCATTCGATGGAGATGGGACCGGTGTAGCCGATCGCGTCGAGCGCGCGGAACGAGTCCTCCCAGGGGACGTCGCCATGGCCGGTCGAGACGAAGTCCCACCCGCGCCGCGGATCGCCCCATGGCAGGTGCGAGCCGAGCACCCCGGCGCGGCCGTTGTGCGGGCGCATCCGGGTGTCCTTGCAGTCCACGTGGTAGATCCGGTCGGCGAAGTCGACGATGAACCCGACCGGATCGATGTTCTGCCACATCATGTGCGAGGGGTCCCAGTTGAAGCCGAACGCCTTCCGGTGGTCGATCGCCTCCAGGGCCCGCACCGAGCTCCAGTAGTCGTACGCGATCTCACCAGGGTGCACCTCGTGCGCGAAGCGCACGCCCTCGCCGTCGAACACGTCGAGGATCGGATTCCAGCGGGCCGCGAAGTCCTCGAAGCCGCCCTCGATGACGGATGCCGGCACCGGTGGGAACATGGCCAGATACGGCCAGATCGATGAGCCGGTGAACCCGACCACCGTGTCGATGTCGAGCTTGCGAGCCACGCGCGCTGCGCGCTTCATGTCCTCGGCCGCCCGCTGCCGCACTCCCTCGGCGTCGCCGTCGCCCCACACGTGTTCGCGCAGAATCGCCTGGTGCCGGAAGTCGATCGGTGCGTCGCACACCGCTTGACCGGCGAGATGGTTCGAGATCGCGAAGATCTTCAGCCCGTGCCGGTCGAGGATCTCGAGGCGCGAGGCCACGTAGGCGTCGTCCTCGTCCGCCCGCTGAAGGTCGAGGTGATCGCCGGATGCCGCGACCTCCAGCCCGTCGTATCCCCAGTCGGCCGCGAGGCGGGCGACCTCCTCGAACGGGAGATCGGCCCACTGACCGGTGAACAGGGTGACGGGGCGGACGCTCATGAGTGCTCCAATGCGCGAAGGGCTGCGATGCTGCGCGAAGCCAGTTCGTCCTGGCTCGCCGCGAGCGGGCGCCAGACCGACGCGGCGACCGCGATCGTGGCGTTCTCGCCGGTGAAGCTCTCCAGCCCCAGCGGACCGCGATAGCCCGCGTCGTCAAGCGCCCGCAGGATCTCCGGCCAATCGGTGTGGTCGTCGCCGACAGCGCCGCGGTCACTGCCGCACACCTGCACGTGCGCGATGGCCGCTCCCGCGGCACGGATCGCGTCGGCGGGCTTCTTCTCCTCGATGTTGAGATGGTACGTGTCGAGAGCCAGTCCGACGCCCGCGCCGATCAGCGGCTCCAGCGCGTCGAGCCCCTGCTCAACGGTGTTGATCACGCTCGTCTCATAGCGGTTGAGCGGCTCGACGGCGAGGGTGATCCCGAGATCCGCGGCCTCGGTGGCGAGCGGCGCGAGGTTCTCCCGCAGCTCGCGGATGACCGCGGCGCGCTCGTCGGCGTCCATGCGCCAGGCGACCCCGGTCGGCGCGTAGAAGGGGCCGGCGACGGCATCCGATCCGAGCACGCGTGCGGCGTCGATGCAGGCCCGCAGATACTCCTGCGTGGCCGCGACATCGCCGACACTGTCTATGAGGGACCGCTTCGGCCCCATCGCGCCCACGACGATCGCGCCGAGACCGAAGCCGTCGAGCGTCTCGCGCACCCGCACCGGATCCCAGTCCCCCACATTCTCGAGCGGGAGCTCCAGCGCGTCGTAGCCGAGGTCCGCGGCCTTCCGCGCGAGCGGTTCGAGCGTCGCATCCGAGAGCGGTGATGTCCACACCCACGTGTTGACGGCGATCGTGTGGGGCATCGTTCTCCTCTGAATCATGCCGGCGGGCGTTTCGTCTCGTCGCTCCGCTCCTCGCTCAACGACCGGGGTCCGGTCGTTGAGCGAGCGAAGCGAGACGAAACGCCCGCGCTCGTCCCGTCAGGTTACGGGATCTGTCGCTGCTGCCACACGGTGGGGTACCCCGGAAGGTCCTCCCCGCCGAACTTGGCGTAGTGGCCGTCGGGCATGCCCTCGTTGGCCTCGAGGTACTGGTCGAGCTCGCCCTCGGTGATCGGCTTCTGCGGGAGCACCCATTCCTTCGGCACCTCTTGGCCCGCGAAGACCATCTGCGCGGCGAGGAGCGGCGTGCGCCACTGGAAGTTCGAGTACACCGGCGCGAGACCCGTGAGACCGGTGTCCTTCCACTTGCGGAGGAAGCTCATCTCGTCCTCTCCGGTCATGACCGGGTAGTCCGCTCCGGCGTCCTCGAACGCCTCGATGGCCGCGACGGCGCCGTCACCGGCATCCATCCAGATGCCCTGCACGTCGCCCTTGGCCAGCTCATCCGAGATGATGCTCTTGATCTCGGCAGGATCGGCGCCCGTGAAGTAGTCCACGGCCTCGATGCCGGCCTCGTCGAAGAGCTTCTCGGCAGCCGCCCAGCGGTGCTCCAGCACGTCCACGCCCGGCAGGATGCGGAGTGCGACGACCTTGTCACCCTTCTCGAGGTTGTCGATGAGGAACTCGGCCGTGTCGATACCCCAGGCGAAGCCGCCGATCGGGTGGATGAACGAGACGTAGCAGTCGGTGTTCACGCCGCGGTCGAAGACGATCACGGGCTTGCCGGTCTCGCACGCCCGCTCGACCGCCGGAGTCATGGCCGCCGTGCTGTTCGGCGAGATGAGGAACACGTCGCAGTTGCCCTCGGCGATGAAGTAGTCGATGTCGGCGATCTGCGTGTCATCGGAGTCCTGCGCGTCGCGCGTCTCCATCTCGCTGATCGCGCCATCGGCCTGCAGCGCCTTCAGCTGCTCGTTCATCGTGATCCAGCCCGTCTGACGCCACGGGTTGGAGATCGAGGCGTTCGCGAAGCAGGCCTTCTTGGCCCCCTCGCTCGCGAACTCGGCCGTGTCGACCATCTCGGCGTTGATGTGCTGCAGGTACGGCTGGTCGGCCGGACCCTGCGGGTCGACACCGCGCTCCTCGTTCTGCTTGTCGAACAGCTCCTGATCGAACCATTCGGTCGTCTCCGCGGACTCGTCGGGACTGTCGGACTCGGCCGGCGCGACGGACGGGTCGGTCGTGCACCCGGCGAGCGCGATGAGTCCGAAGAGAGCCACCCCTGCGGTGGCGATCCTCATTGATCGTCGCATTGCTAATCTCCTCTGATCTTTTCTGTGTGGATGGTGCTGGTCGATACGGCTTCTGCGGTGGTGAGGTCGGGAGGGGTCTGCGGCCCGCGCTTGCGCCGCGCACGGAAGGCGACGGCGGAGTAGGCGACGGCCGCGATGATGATGACGCCCTGGACGGCGTCGCGGAGCGTCGAGGGGACGCCGGCGATGTTCAGGAGCATGAAGAGCGCCTCGAGGGCGAAGGCCCCGGCGGCGACGGCGACGATCCAACCGCGTCCGCCGCCCAGCACCACGCCGCCGAGCACGACGGCCGTGATGGCGATGAACTCGTAGCCGCGGCCGACCGAGGGGTGCACGCCGGCGTAGCCGACGAGCAGCACGGCCGAGAGCGAGGCGGACAGCGAGGAGATGACGAACGCCCGCGTGGTGACCCAGGCGCGGCGCCCGCCGGCGTAGTCGACGGCACCGGCGTTGTCGCCCACCGCGATGAGGGATTTGCCGAGGGGCAGCTTCGTGATCCAGATGCCCAGCGCGAGCCAGGCGATGAGGATCAGCACGGCCCACGGGATGAACTCCAGGAACGGCACGTCGCGGATCCCGCCTCGGCCGATCTCGCGGAAGCT
This sequence comes from Microbacterium luteolum, assembly GCF_039533965.1. Lineage (NCBI taxonomy): Bacteria > Bacillati > Actinomycetota > Actinomycetes > Micrococcales > Microbacteriaceae > Microbacterium > Microbacterium luteolum. The sequence goes on along the minus strand of NZ_BAAAUN010000002.1, from coordinate 49,272 downwards.
GTCGGCCGGGTTCCCGGTCGCCGCTCCCCCGGTCCACCACATGACTCCACCGAGGAGCGCGAGCATCATGCCCAGCGTCACGATGAACGACGGCACCTTGAGGAGCGTGGTGATGATCCCGTTCACGAGTCCGACGGCGACGCCGAAGACGACCATGAGCAGCAGCACCGGGATGGTACGGGAGTCGTCCTGGCCGACGAGGTTTCCCGCGATGATCACCTGCGCCGTGATGAGCGAGCCCTGCGAGAGGTCGAACTCTCCGGCGATGATGACGAAGTACTGTCCGATCGCGACGATGGCGATCGGCGCCACACGCTGGATGAAGCGCATCAGCTGACCCGGTTCCGCGAAGCTCGGGTTGAGGATCATGACGGCGATCAGCAGCAGCACGAGGAGCAGGAAGACCGCGCCTCGAGGGCTGACGAGCGAGCGCAGGACGTTCATGCGCGCCCTCCTTCCGCTGCGGTAGTCGTATCGGCGAGCTGCGATGCGGCCGCCGCCATCTCGTGTTCGGCCGCCTTGGCCGCGTCGTCGCCGCCGGTGCGGGTGCCGCCGGCGCCGAAGCGCGGACGACGACGCACGATGGCACGGCGGCTGTAGACGGCGACGGCCGCCACGATGACCACGCCGCGGACGACGTCCTTGAGGAACGGGTTGACCTGCATCACGCTCATGACGTTGTCGACCACGGCCAGGATGGCGACGCCGCCGACCGCGCCCCAGATCGATCCGCGCCCGCCGAGGAGCAGCGTGCCGCCGAGGACGACCGCGGCGATCGAGAGCAGCGCGTAGCCGCCCTGCTGTCCGACCGTGGGACTGCCGACGCCGAGACGGCTGGCCAGCAGGAGACCGGCCAGTCCGGCGAACACCGAGCACAGCACGTGGGCGGCGATGAGCGGCGGACGTGTGCGGACGCCCGACAGACGGGCGATCTCGGGGTCGCCGCCGACCGCGTAGAGGTGGGCACCGGTGCGGGTGCGGTCCAGCAGGAACCAGACGAGCACAGCCAGCGCGATCATGATGATGGTCGACACGGGCACCGGTCCGACGCCGGTCGCGCCGATCAGCTGGAACTCCCACGGCACGGATCCGGACGACCCCTCGAAGTTCGTGTTGAGGATGCCCTGCAGGATGAGCCCTGTGCCGAGTGTCGCGATGAAGCCGTTCACCTTGAGCACCGTCACGATGAGCCCGTTGACGAGGCCGATCCCGGCGCAGACGAGCAGCGTGATCGCCACGGCGGCCGGGATGTTGCCCGGGTTTCCGTTCATGATCGTCGCCCCCAGCAGGCTGGCGAGGCTGATGACGTAGGTGACGGACAGGTCGAGCGAGGCGCCGAGGACCACGAGCGTCTGCCCGATCGCGACGAGGCCGAGCACGCTCATGCCGGTGAGGATGTCCCGGATGTTCCCGGGGCTGAGGAAGTTGCGTCCGACGGTCCCGATCAGGATCGCCCCGATGATGAGGGCGAGGATCAGGATGCCGAGGACGATGACCGTGGAGTCGATCCGGATGCGCTTCATCGCGCACCTCCGTCCGTTGAGTTCGGGGAGTCCACCGCGCCGGTCGCCGCCCCGAGGATCTCGTGCTCCGCGGATCCGACCGGCAGCTCGGCGACGAGCTCGCCGTCGTGCATGACGAGGATGCGGTCGCTCATGCCGATCACCTCTGGCAGCTCGCTGGACACCATGAGCACCGCCTTGCCTTGAGCCGCGAGCTCGCGCATGAGCTGGTAGACGGCGTACTTCGCGCCGACGTCGATGCCTCTGGTCGGTTCGTCGAAGAGCACGATCTGGGGCTGCGTGAGCAGCCACTTCGCCAGGACGACCTTCTGCTGATTGCCGCCGGAGAGGAAACGGGCCTCCTGGTCGAGTCCCCGAGAGCTGATCTCGAGCGAGCTGAGCACGCCGGGCACCTCGCGACGCGAGGCGGAGGTGCGACCGGGGAAGACGCTCCGCACGACGAGCAGTGCGTTGTCCAGCACCGACTGCCCGAGCGCGAGTCCCTGCGCCTTGCGGTCCTCCGACACCAGGGCGAGTCCGGCGCGGACGGCGGCCCGTGCGCTGGTGATGCGCACCGGGGAGCCGTCGATCCGCATGGTCCCGCGGGTGAACGCCTGGATGCCGAAGACGCCCTCGACGAGTTCGGTGCGCCCCGAGCCCTGGAGCCCCGCGACCCCGACGATCTCGCCCGCACGCAGCGTCAGCGACACCCCGTCGACATAGGCGTTGCCGCAGTCCTCGAGCTCGATGCGCGGCTCGCCCACCGTCGTGCCGTCCACGGCATCCGGGAAATACGACTGGATCGACCGGCCGACCATGCGCCGGACGAGCTCGTCGGTCGTGAGGGCGGCCGTCTCGTCGGTGGAGACGAGAGCGCCGTCCTTGAGGATCGTGATGCGGTCGCACAGATCGAAGATCTCCTTCAACCGGTGCGAGACGTAGATCACGGCGACACCGCGGGAGGTGAGGCGGCGGATGATCGCGTACAGGAGCTCGACCTCGCGATCGCTGAGCGCCGCGGTGGGCTCGTCCATCGAGATGACCTGCGCATCGAACGAGAGAGCCTTCACGATCTCGACGATCTGCTGCTCCGCCACCGTGAGCGAACCCACGCGCGCCTGCGGATCGATGAAGGAGACGCCGAGGTCGGCGAGGAGTGCGGCGGTGCTGCTGATCATCGCCTTCCGGTCGACGAATCCGGCGCGGCGCGGCTCGCGTCCGAGGTAGACGTTCTGGGCGACCGTGCGCTCCGGCAGGAGGGTGAACTCCTGGAACACCGTGACGATGCCGGCATCCATCGCCTGCCGAGGGTGCGCATGGCGCACCTCCTCGCCGCGATAGGCGACCACGCCCTCGTCGGCCGGCTGCACGCCGGCGATGATCTTCATCAGGGTCGACTTGCCCGCGCCGTTCTCGCCGACCAGGCCGTGCACCTCGCCCGGTCGCACATCGAAGTCGATGCCCTTGAGCACCTCGACACCGAAGAACGACTTGCGGATCCCGTTCACTGCGAGCACCGGCTGTGTCGTGGTCGCGTTCATGCCGTCACCTCCACCCATCGTCCGTCGTCCGCCGCCGACTCCAGGACCGCCTCGGTGAGCACGGCCGAGCGGTGTCCGTCGGCGAAGGTCGGCATCCCCTCCGGCTGCGCACCGGCCATCGCCGCGTAGACATCGGCGATGAACCCGTTGAAAGCATCCTGATACCCCATGGAGTGCCCCGCGGGGACACGCTGCAGTCGCGCCGAGTCGGGATCGGAGCCGGCCGGATCGCGCAGCAGCAGACGGGATTCCTCGCGCATGCCGATCCAGAGCTCCTCCGGGCGTTCCTGCTCGAAGCGGATGCTCTGCCGCGAGCCGTGCAGCTCCAGCGTGAGCGCGTTCTTCCGCCCCGCGGCCATCTGCGAGATGAGCAGCGTGCCCAGAGCCCCCGAGACGGTCTCGACGAGCACGGCGACGATGTCCTCGGTGTCGACCTCGTGTCCTGCGCGCTCCGGGAACACCCGGCGCGTGCGGGCACTCAGTGCGCGGATGCGCTCGCCGATCACGAACTCGATGAGATCGCACAGGTGGGAGCCGATGTCCGCGAACGCGCGGGATGCGCCGCCCGCAGCCGAGCGCACCCGCCAGTCGTCGTCGGTGGAGAACAGCATCCAGTCCTGCAGGTAGGAGCAGTCCAGGGTGAGGAGCTCGCCGATGTCGCCGCGGGCGACCCGGGCTCTCGCCTCGCGCACCATCGGGTGGTAACGGTAGATGAAGGGGACGGCGGCCACGCGCCCTGAGGCCTCCGCGGCGTCGGCGAGCGTCTTCGCATCGTGCGCGGTCGTGGCGAGCGGCTTCTCGCACACCACGTGCTTGCCGGCCTGCAGGGCGCGCAGGGCGAGTTCCGCGTGCGTCGCGTTCGGGGTGCAGATGTGGACCACGTCGATGTCGGCCGCCTCCAGGAGCGCGATCGCGTCGGATTCGGCACGGTCGGCGCCCAGCGCATCGGCCGCGTGGCGGCTTCCCGCGGCGGAGCGGGTGGCGACGGCACGAAGCTCGCCTCCTGCGTCTCTGGCCGCCGTGCGATGCACGCGGGCCATGAATCCTCCGCCGAGGATGCCGGCTCGGATCGTTCCGAGACCGGTGTCTGTGACATCCGTTGTCATGTCGGCGATTCTGACACACGCCTCGCCACTTTTGCTAGCCCTTCGTCAAAAGTTGTCGTTTCGAAATTCGAAGTCAATCGGCCACGAGGCGAAAGCCTGTGGTTTACTGACGCAATGGTTGATGTTCTGCGACCCGTCGCGGCGACGAATCCGGGCACCGGCGAGATCTTCCAGATCCTCCGCGACGGACATGCGCGCACCAAGGCCGAGCTCGCCGCGCTCACCGGTCTCGCCCGCTCGACCGTGGCGCTACGAGTCGACGCGCTGCTCGCCGCCGATCTGCTGCGCCCCGCCGGCGAGGCGGCGTCCACCGGCGGACGCCCGCCCGCGCGCGTCGCTTTCAATCCGCGTGCCGGAGTCGTGCTCGCGGTGGACCTCGGCGCGACGCACGCGACGGTGGCCGTCGCCGACCTGGCCGGAGTCATCCTCGACGCGCGCACGCGCACGATCGATATCGGTGACGGGCCGGAGGCACTGCTGGACACGATCCTCTCCGACGGCACGGCACTGCTCGAGACGCCGACCGCCGCAGGTCTCCCCCTGCTCGGCGTGGGCATCGGCGTGCCCGGGCCCGTCGAGCACTCCACGGGCCGCCCCACCAATCCGCCGATCATGCCAGGGTGGGACCGTTTCGACGTCCCCCGCTACGTGCAGCAGACCTTCGACGTGCCGGTGCTCGTCGACAACGACGTCAACATCCTCGCGCTCGGCGAGCAGGCGACGAGCTGGCCACAGGTCGACGACCTCATCTTCGTCAAGGTGTCGACCGGAATCGGGTCGGGCATCATCGCCGGCGGCCAGCTGCAGCGCGGCGCCCAGGGGTCCGCCGGCGACATGGGTCACGTCCAGGTGCCGACCGGTGCCGGATCCGCACGCGAACCGGGTGACGAGCGCGACCTCGAGGCCCTCGCCAGCGGGTCCGCGCTGGCTGTCGCCCTGCGCGAAGACGGGCACGATGTGCAGAGCGCCTCGGACGTGGTCGACCTCGTCCGCGCGGGCAACGCCGCAGCGATCGAGGCCACCCGTCAGGCCGGACGCGACGTCGGCGAGGTCCTCGCCACGGTCGTCAACCTGCTGAACCCCTCGATCATCGTGCTCGGCGGCAGCATCGCCCGGGCCGGCGAGCATCTGCTCGCGGGCGTCCGCGAAGTGGTCTACCGGCGCTCGATCCCGCTGGCGACGCAGCATCTGGCGATCGTGCAGTCCCAGGCCGGCGACAGGGCGGCCGTGCTCGGCGCGGCGATCATGGTCGCTCGCGAGGTGCTCTCACCCGCGAACGTCGACGCCTACGTGGCGGCGAAGACGCGCTGAGCGTCTCCACCGCCACGGGACACGTTCAGAGCGTGGCGGCGAAGGGGTCGAAGTCGGCGTCGAGCGCACCGACCCGATCGAGCGAGCTCTCGACGGAGACGAAGCTGCGGGATTCCGCGGCCTCCTCGATCGACAGCAGCGTGTCGAGCACGTGGTAGCCGAACTCCCCCGTCGCGACGTGCGGACGCCCGGCGGCGATCGAGCGCGCCATGTCGAGGAGCCCGACGCCGCGACCGGCGAGCACGCCCTCCTGCACGACGTCGACGACCTCCTGCTCGACAGGCTGCTGCCCGAGCCGAAGCGGCCGGGTGATCGAGATCGCTCCGCCGAACGTGTTCGGATCGGGGATCACGAGCGTGCCCTCGCTGCCGGTGATCTCGACGATCCCCTGGCGGATGGCGGGCGAATCGGTGCTGTAGATGCTCTGCGCCTGGCCGCCCTGCTCGAAGTCCATCAGCACGCTGAGCGTGGACGGGATCTCGACCGGGAACTCCTGCCCCGCGAGCTCGCCGACCTGCACGCGCCTGGTCGGCGCACCCTGCAACCCGAGGGCTGCCACGGAGGCGACCGGACCGAACACATGCACGAGCGTGGAGACGTAGTACGGCCCCATGTCGAGCAGCGGCCCGCCGCCCTTGGCATACAGGAACGCCGGGTTCGGGTGGAAGATCTCCGGGCCCTGCCACTGGAACGTCGTCTGCGCGAACAGCGGGCGACCGATGTCGCCACGGGCGATCGCGCGCTTCGCCGTCTGCACCCCCGGGCCGAGCACGGTGTCGGGCGCGACGCCCACGCGGAGTCCGGCGGCATCCGCCTTCTCCAGCAGTCGGCGGGACTCCTCGCGGCTCACGCCGATGGGCTTCTCGGTCCAGACATGCTTACCCGCCGCGATGATCGCCTCGGAGACCTCGACGTGCACCGCGGGGATCGTGAGGTTCACGACGATGTCGATCTCCGGATCGTCGAGCACGACGTCGACGCCGCCGGCGCGCGGCACCCCGTACTTCTCCGCCTGCGCCTTCGCGCGCTCCTCGATCACGTCGGCGACCGCGAGGACGCGCACATCCGGGAAGGTGGTGAGCTGGGTCAGATACTGGTCGCTGATGTTCCCCGCGCCGATGATGCCGACGCCGACGGGACCGGTGCCGCCTGCCATCAGCGCGCGACCTTCTCGTCGAGGTAGACCCGGCTGCGCTCGATCGCGTCGAACAGGTCGCCCTCGTAGTGATCGAACTCGACGATCGCGAGTTCGAGCGCGGATGCCGCGGCGATCGCCTCGACGAGCGGCACGGCGCCTTCGCCCGCGGCCACCTGGTCGGCCGGCGGATACGCGTTCGCGAGTGCAGGGTCGAGCGTGCCGTCCTTGGCGTGCACCGCGATCACGCGGGTGCCGAGGCGCTCGAGCAGGGCGACCGGGTCGACACCGCCGCGGGCGACCCAGTACAGGTCGACCTCGAGCACGACGCGCTCGTCGAGCAGTCCCGCGAGCACCTCGAGGCCCGTGACGCCGTCGAACACGGCCTCCAGCTCGTGCGCGTGGTTGTGGTAGCCCACTCGCACGTCGACCGTGGCTCCGACGGCGGCGGCCTCGTTGAGCAGGCGCGCGGTCTCCTCGATCTGGGCGACCGAGGTCCAGCGCGCCGGCGCCGTGTACGGGTCGATGACCGTCGTCATGCCGAGCACCTTCGCCGCGGCGAAGACCTCGGCGGGCGAGGGCACCGGCACCGTGGTGCCGCTGCCGTCGGGGTTGACGAAGGACTCGGACGCGAGGAAGGCGTGGCCGGAGGGCGCGGTGAGTCCCGCTGCCGTGAGTGCTTCGGCCAGCGGTGCGGCACGGCGCACGAAGTCGTACGGTTCGACGGCCATGAAGCCGCGCGCGGCGACAGCGGCGAGCGATCCTTCGAGGTCGGCGTCCAGCTGGTCCTTGATCGTGAACAGCTGGAGGGAGGTCTGAATCGTCATCGGTCTTGCTCCTTCGGTCATCGGTGACGGCGGGTGCGCGACCCGACCTGAGCACGCTATCACCAAATACCTCCACGCGGAAGTTTTCATTCGCTAGACTCCGGACATGCCCGACGATGACGAGAGCCCCCGCCCGCGCGGTGCCTACGCCAAGGGGATCGCGCGGCGCCAGGAGATCCTGGACCGCGCCATCGAGGTGTTCGCCGCGCGCGGCGCCGACCGCACCAGTCTGCGCGCGATCGCACGGGAAGTCGGGGTCACCCACGCGGCGCTGACGCACTACTTCGGGTCACTGGAGGAGCTCCTCGTCGCCGTCTACGAAGAGAGCAACGCCCCCACCCACCGGCACGAGATCGTGGCGGACGACGCCACGCCCGTCGAGCGTATGATCGCGTCCGCGCGCACCAACCGGGAGGTTCCCGGGCTCGTCCAGCTCTACTCGACGCTGGTCGCGACCGCCCTGGACGACGGCCACCCGGTGGCGCGCGAGTTCGCGACGGCACGGTTCGCCGACGTCCGAGCACGCCTGGCCGAAACGGTCAGAGAGCAGCAGGAACGCGGACGCCTCCGTCAGGACGCCGACCCGGATGCCGTCGCGGCGCTCGTCGTGGCGGCATCCGACGGCCTCCAGACCCAGTGGCTGCTCGACGACGCCGCTCCGCAGCACGAGGCTCTGGCCCTCCTCGACCGGCTGCTGAGGCCGGCGGACTGAGGCGGGCGGCGACGAGCCCGCGGGCTAGGCTCGAATCGTGACGCCCGTGCCGCAGTCTCCCTACGCGAGGGCGCTCGGCGACCGCCTCGAGGATCTGCATCCTCGGCTCCGCACGTACTTCCAGGCGATCCCCGACGGCGCTGTCGGCGTCGGCGAGGGGGTCTTCGAACGCGTCGGGACTCCGCGACGTCTGCTCTGGCCGTTCCTCCGCCTGCTGGAGCGCCGCGGCGTGGTCGCCGCCTGCTGGGAGCGCGACGTCCCCTTCCGCGTGGAGAACCGCACGATCGCCTCCCGCGCCATCGGCGAACGCACCTTCCACCTGCCGCGCGGGCCGTGGATCATGCACGACGCGGTCGCCCTCACCCGCCACGGCCGCGTGGTCGACGAGCTCGGAGAGCCCGGCCTGATCGCCGCCTGCTTCGACCTCGACGTACGGGACGGCGCCCTCGAACTCACCAGCCGCGCGGTCGGGCTCCGGCTCGGACGCCTGCGCCTGCGCCTCCCCCGGGCCCTCTCCCCTATCGTCCGGCTCACCGAGCGCTTCGACGACGACCGTGACCGCCAGTTCGTGAGTGTGAGCATCGACGCTCCCCTCCTCGGCCGCGTGTACGAATACCGCGGGCACTTCGAGTACCGCATCGAGACCGACGCAGCGAAGGAGACCGCCGGATGAGCGCAGGCAGGGTCGTCATCGGGGGTTCGACCGGATTCATGGGGCGGTACCTGATCGCGCGCCTGCGGTCCGAGGGCCGCGAGGTCGTCACGATCTCCCGCTCCGGAGCCGACATCCGCTGGGGCGATCAGGCGGCGATCGATCAGGCGGTCGACGGCGCCTCTCTCGTGATCGGGCTGGCAGGCAAGAGCGTCAACTGCCGCTACACGCCGGAGAACCGTGCCGAGATCTTCCGCTCGCGCCTGGACACGACCTCGTCGCTGAGCAGCGCCATCGAGAAGGCCTCCGCCCCTCCCGCGCTCTGGGTGAACTCCTCGACCGCCACGATCTACCGCCATGCGGAGGATCGACCGATGACCGAGTCGGACGGCGAGCTCGGCAGCGGATTCTCGGTCGAGGTCGCGAAGGCCTGGGAGAAGGCGCTGTTCGCCGCCGATCTCCCCGGCACGCGCCGCGTCGCGCTGCGCAGCGCGATCGTCCTCGGCCACGGCGGCGTGCTCGGCCCGATCCGGAACCTCGCCAGGCTGGGACTCGGCGGGGCCCAGTACGACGGCCGCTGGCCGGTGAGCAGGGCTCGCCGCGCTGCGGGCACGGCGCACTTCCCCGGTGCACGCCGAGGCCGCCAGCGCTTCAGCTGGGTGCACATCGAAGACGTGGCGCGCATCATCGACTTCCTCGAGGACACACCGACCCTCGAGGGCGAGGTCAACGCCGCCGCTCCCCACCCGGTCGACAACGTCGAGTTCATGGCGACCGTGCGGCGCGTGCTCGGGGTGCGCATCGGGGTGCCGACGCCGCGCTGGATGCTGGAGCTCGGGGCCGTCGGCATCCGCACCGAGACCGAGCTCGTCCTCAAGAGCCGCTGGGTGCTTCCGGAGAAGCTCACGACAGCAGGGTTCGAGTTCCGCTATCCGACGCTCGAAGACGCTGTCCGGGAATCCTTCGATCGCGAGGTCGCGACCGCGGTGTAGGCCCTAGGACGCCGTCCCGGCGGCCGGTTCCTCGCCGTCTCGCCGGCGACGCTCGAGCTCTTCGCGGAGTCGCCATTCCTCGATCTCGCGATCGAGGTCGGCGATCTGCTGCTCGGTCGTGCGCACGTCTGTGGGCGGTGCCGGACGGACGTCGACAGGTCCCGCACGCCGCTCCGCCCGCCGCATCCGCGGGAGGGAGATGCCGGGTTCGCCGTACTCGCGACCGATCCCGAACCAGAGCGCGCTGCCGATCAGCGGCAGCAGGATCACGATGATGATCCACACCATCTTCGGCAGGTGCTTCACCTGGGAGTCGTCGCGCGTGATGACGTCGATCAGCGCGACGATCATCAGGGCGACGATGAGGATCGAGAGGAACGGCATGAGTTCAGGGTAGACGACGTCGGAAGCGACCGCTCGGCCTACGGGAGCACATGGCCGCCGGCGCGGAACAGCTCGTACCACTCCGCGCGCGTGAGCTCGACATCGGCGCCTGCGGCGGCATCGCGGACCCGCTGCGGCGTGGTCGTGCCGAGCACGACCTGCATGTGCGCGGGGTGACGGGTGATCCAGGCGGTCGCGATCGCGATCGGCGTGACGCCGTACGAAGTCGCCAGCCGATCGATCACAGCGTTGAGCTCGGCGTACTCCGGGTTGCCGAGGAACACCCCGGTGAAGAAGCCGCCCTGGAACGGCGACCATGCCTGGACGGTGATGCCGTTGATGCGGCAGTACTCGACGATTCCGCCGCCGTCGCGGACCACGCTCTGCTCCTCGCCTGACATGTTCATCGCGACCGGCTGCGCGATGATCGGCGCGTGCGTGATCGACAGCTGCAGCTGATTCGCGATCAGCGGCTGGCGGACGGCCGTGCGCAGCAGATCGATCTGACGAGGCGTGTGATTCGAGACACCGAACGCCCGCACTTTGCCCGCGGCCTCGAGCTCGTCGAACGCACGGGCGACCTCGTCGGGTTCCACGAGCGCGTCGGGGCGGTGGAGCAGGAGCACGTCGATCCGGTCGGTGCGCAGGGCCGCGAGGGATCCCTCGACCTGCGCGAGGATGTGCTCGTACGAGAAGTCGAACGTCCCCTGCTGCGGCACGATGCCGCACTTGGTCTGCAGCACGATCTCATCGCGCTCCGCGGAAGTGAGCTGCAGCGCATCGGCGAACCGCGACTCGCAGTGATGCATGCTGCCGCCGTAGATGTCGGCGTGATCGAAGAAGTCGATTCCCGATTCGCGTGCGGCGGCGTAGAGGTCGCGGATGTGCGCGTCGTCCTTGTCATCGATGCGCATCATTCCGGCGACGACGGCGGGGGCGGTGGCGGATCCGAACGGCACTGTCTTCATGTCGGACACGCTACCGCGCGTCACCGACCCGGAGGCCGCGGACTCGGAGCGAGTGCGGACACCGGGACCCCGAGGGCGGTCGCGATGTCGGACAGATCCACCATGGTGAAGTCCTCGTGGAAATGCAGTTTCGACGCCAGGACCTCGCGGTCGATGCCGGTGCTAACCGAGAGCCATTCGACGGATCGGTCAGCCCGCTCGAGTTCGGACACGACGGCGGACGCCACCAAATGACTCGCTATCGCCCTCATCCGTCGACACTATCCTCCCGATCGAAAGCGAACAAGCGTCGAGTGAACCAATATGACGGCATCCTGGCTACATGCCGATGCTATGGTGAGCCAGATGGAGACACCTGCCGACCTTTTCAACGCCGCCGTCGGCCGACAGCTGCGCGCGGAGATCGCCGCCTCGAGGAGCAGCATCGCGGCGATGGCGCGGACCATCGGCATCGCTCGCAGCGCACTCGACAACTACGTCACAGGCAAGCGGGCCATCCCCGTCCCGATCGTCTACGCCGTCTGCGTGGCCGTCGATCTCGAGCCTCACGTGCTCCTCTCCCGGGCCGAGGAGCGGCTCCAGGCCGAAGACGGCGCTCCCCGCGCACGGATCAGCGTCCTCCGACGCACACCCGATGTCCCCGGTCCGCGCGAAGATCTCTCCGAGGTCGCTTTCGCATCGCACCTCCGGCACGACGCCGACACCGACGACCTCTACGAATAGGGGAATCATGCACCCGCTCCTCCGCCTCGCCGAGGAGCACGGGGTGCGCGTGGTCGAGCGTCCCGGACCCACTCGCGGGGGCTTCGCGCCGGACTCCCGCACGATTCGGCTCGCGCCCGGCATGACTGTGCGCACGACCCGCAGCGTCCTCGCCCACGAACTCGGCCACGTCGTCCTCGGCCACACCCCGTCGACCGTGCCGACGATCCGCCGACAGCAGGAGCGGCAGGCCGACGAATGGGCGGCGTGCCTGCTCATCACCGCCGACGCCTACGCAGCCGCGGAAGACGCCCGCGGCCCTCACCTCGCCAGCCTCGCGTTCGAACTCGACGTCACGATCGAGCTCGTCCTGGCCTACCAGCGCCGTCTGCGGCGAATCGGCAGGGAGAACCTCGCCCACCGCAGCATGACCCCAGCGCGCGCTGGTTGAATGGCTCCATGGGCTTTCTCGTCACCCCCGTCCCCGTCACCCTCACCGGCGAACTCGTCGAACTCCGTCCCCTGGAACGCGCGCACGTCGCCGGCCTCGTGGAGGCGGTCGAGGAGGGCGACCTGTGGAAGACCGCGTGGTACACGTCGGTCCCGGCCCCCGATGGTGTCGCGGCCGAGGTCGACCGTCGCATCGGCCTGATCGAAAAGGGCGAGATGCTGCCGTTCACGGCGTTCGACGCCGCCGGCCGCATCCTCGGACTGACGTCGTACTACGACATCGTCGCCGACGTGCCGCGCCTGCACATCGGGTACACCTGGAACCGCCCGTCGGCGCACGGCACGGGCACGAACGCGGAGTCCAAGCTCCTGCTGCTCCGGCACGCCTTCGAGACGCTCGGGGTGTTCCGGGTCGGCCTGACGACGCAGTGGGTGAACTTCCAGTCGCGGGCGGCCATCGAGCGGCTCGGCGCCAAGCAGGACGGCGTGATGCGAGCCATGAGCCGTTACCGCAACGGCGCGCTGCGCGACAGCGTCGAGTTCTCGATCATCGAGCCGGAATGGCCCGCGGTGAAGGCCAACCTCGAATCGCGGCTCGCGCGACGGCGCTGAGCGCGCCGTCGATCACTCGGTCGGGCTGCCCGACCAGTTGTCCTTGCGGCGGGTCGCGGAGCCGCGCGCACGCATCATGAAGGCGAGCGACAGGCTCACGATGAGAAGACCGGCGACGAAGACGTAAGCCGCGTACTCGTCCGGGAGCGACTGCGCGAGACCCATCAGCCAGATGCCTCCGAGGAAGAGGATCATGAAGAAGATGAAGCTGAGGATCACGGGATCTCCTGTCGTAGCGGCCGCCCTCTAGCGTACCGGACCGGCGGAGGAAACCCCCTGGGGTCGGGCTGGAGGATCGTGGTTCTCTCGCTGCATGAACGCCCCACTGACGGCCGTCGCCCTCTCCTGCACCCTGAAGCCCTCCCCCGGCGAGTCGAGCTCGGATCTGCTCGCATCGCAGATCCTCACGGCCCTGGCAGGGCACGGCGTCACCGGGGAGGTCGCCCGTGTCGTCGACCACGTGATCAGCCCGGGCGTCGAGAAGGACATGGGCGGAGACGACGAGTGGCCGAGCGTGCGGCGTCGGATCCTCGATGCCGACATCCTGGTGCTCGTCACGCCGACCTGGATGGGACAGCACTCGAGTGTCGCTCAGCGTGTGCTCGAACGACTCGACGCCGAGCTCGGTGAGACGGATGCCCGCGGCAGGCTCACGCTGCTGGACAAGGTCGCGATCGCCGGGATCGTCGGTAACGAGGACGGCGCGCATCACATCGCCGCGATCCTCTTCCAGTCCCTCAACGACGTCGGGTACACGATCCCCTCGCAGTCCTCGGTCTACTGGAACGGCGAAGCCATGCACACGACCGACTACCAGGACCTCGACGAGACGCCGGAGAAGGTGGCGGCCGCCACGGCGACCGCGGCGCGGAATGCGGCACATCTCGCGCGGGTGCTGCGGGAGCGCGAGTATCCGAACAGCTGAGGCCCGGGACGTCGCTCGGGATTTACGGGCGCGTGAAGGTGATGACCTCGCCGCGGCGCGCGCGCTTCACGCTCAGGCCTGCCAGCTCCAGGCGACGGAAGACACGGCGAGGCAGGACGGGGAGCTCGGCCGTACGGCCGGCCGGGGGCTTCGCGAGCCCCGCGACGACCGACAGATCGACGCCGGCGCCGCGCACCTCGATCCGGGCGTAGTCGCTGCGAGACCGCCACAGCAGGAACTCGAGATCGCGGAACGGAACGACATGGTCCGCATCCCCCACCTGGACGCGGAGTTCGTCGTTGCCGAAGGCGATGACGCACGCGACCATCCGCCGCCGCAGCACCGCGGTCAACGCCAGGTACACCGGGAGGGCGATCAGGGTCCCCACGACGATGATCATAAGCCGAGGCCCCAGGCGCATCACGAAGTCGTCGAACGCGATCAGCAGCAGCGTGCCGAAGAGCCCGAAGACGATCACGATGCCGACGATCGCACCTGTGAGGGCCTTCATCCGGAGCGGGATGCCGTTGATGCGCACGCTCGACCCGTCGCCGCTCTCCTCGCGCTCCCACTCGACGGTCGTGGGCAGCGGATGCTTCCTCCGTTCGCGTCGCGTCAAAGCGTCGGTGACGCGGCCGAGCAGTCCGAGCCAGATCCACCCCGTCGCCGGGATCGCGGCGATCTGCAGCACGACCGCGACACCGCTCACCCACTCCGGGAGAGGTTCGAGCAGCTCGCTCCCGTACTCGACCACGAACGCGACGGTCGCACCGAGGACCACGGCGACACCGATGTGCAGGTACGCGCCGTTGCGAGACGGCGTCATGCGCAGCGTTGCGTTGACGAAGGCGAAGCCGAAGAACCACCCGCCGACCAGCATCAACAGCATCGGGAAGAAGCTCAGGTCGTCGCCCGCGAGCGTCGCGACGATCGCGCCGAGAAGGAGCAGCGCGCCCCACAGCAGAGGGTTGCGGATGAGCTTGCGCCCCACGGTCGCGCGCACCGCGGCGTCGGTCGTCGGCTCGCTCATCGGAGCAATCCTAGAACGCGCATCACCGCGAGTCCGGAACGGCGCTTCCCTGCAGGATGCGTGAGCGTTCGTCACTCCGCGAGGACTCTGCACTCTTTATAGGTGAATCGCGCAACGCTCCCCCGTTCGCGGTTCCCCCACGGTGCCGGTGCACCCTGCGGGACAGGATGCACCGGCACCCGGCACCCGGCACTCCGTGTTCGACCGGCGGGTGGCACGAAAAGGCCCCTGGTGAGCCGCTCTGGGGAGCGGCCCCAGGGGCCTTTTGATTCGTCAGCGGCTCAGCCGCCGACCGGCGACTCTCAGAAGTCCCAGTCGTCGTCTTCCGTGGCCTCGGCCTTGCCGATGACGTACGAGGAGCCCGACCCGCTGAAGAAGTCGTGGTTCTCGTCGGCGTTGGGCGAGAGCGCCGACAGGATCGCCGGGTTCACGTTGGTCACGCTCGACGGGAACATCGCCTCGTAGCCGAGGTTCATCAGCGCCTTGTTGGCGTTGTAGTGCAGGAACTTCTTCACGTCTTCGGTGAGACCGACGCCGTCGTAGAGGTCCTGCGTGTACTGCACCTCGTTGTCGTACAGCTCGTACAGCAGCGAGAAGGTGTAGTCCTTCAGCTCGTCCTTCCGGGCCTGGTCGAGCGTCTCGAGGCCCTTCTGGAACTTGTAGCCGATGTAGTACCCGTGCACGGCCTCGTCACGGATGATGAGGCGGATGAGGTCGGCGGTGTTCGTGAGCTTCGCCCGGCTCGACCAGTGCATCGGCAGGTAGAAGCCCGAGTAGAACAGGAAGCTCTCGAGCAGGGTCGAGGCGACCTTGCGCTTGAGCGGGTCGTCGCCGCGGTAGTAGTCGGTGACGATCTGCGCCTTGCGCTGAAGGTTCGGGTTCTCCACCGACCACCGGAACGCCTCGTCGATCTCCTTCGTCGACGCGAGCGTCGAGAAGATCGAGGAGTAGCTCTTGGCGTGCACCGATTCCATGAACGCGATGTTCGTGTAGACGGCCTCCTCGTGCGGGGTGATCGCATCGGGGATCAGCGAGACGGCGCCAACCGTGGCCTGCACCGTGTCGAGCAGCGTGAGCCCGGTGAAGACCCGCATCGTGAGGAGCTGCTCTTCGGAGGTCAGCGTGTTCCACGACTGGATGTCGTTCGACAGCGGGATCTTCTCGGGCAGCCAGAAGTTGTTGACGAGGCGGTTCCACACCTCGACGTCCTTATCGTCCTGGATGCGGTTCCAGTTGATCGCCTGCACGTGGTCGACCAGCTTGAGCGGTGAGGGAGTCATTTTCTTGTCGTCCTGATTCTGGGTCGCTGAGCGTGTCGAAGTGGTCAGAGCATGCAGGAGACGCACTCGGCCATGTCGGTGCCCTCGAGGGCCATCTGACGCAGACGGATGTAGTAGATCGTCTTGATGCCCTTGCGCCATGCGTAGATCTGCGCCTTGTTGATGTCGCGTGTCGTGGCGGTGTCCTTGAAGAACAGCGTCAGGGACAGGCCCTGGTCGACGTGCTGCGTCGCCGCGGCGTACGTGTCGATGACCTTCTCATAGCCGATCTCGTACGCGTCCTGGTAGTACTCCAGGTTGTCGTTCGTCATGAACGCCGCCGGGTAGTACACGCGACCGAGCTTGCCTTCCTTGCGGATCTCGATCTTCGACGCGATCGGGTGGATCGACGACGTCGAGTTGTTGATGTACGAGATCGAGCCAGTCGGCGGCACCGCCTGCAGGTTCTGGTTGTAGATGCCGTGCTCCTGAATGGAAGCCTTCAGCGCAGACCAGTCCTCCTGCGTGGGGATGTGCTTGCCGGCGAAGAGCTCCTTGACCTTGTCGGTCTCGGGGACCCAGGCGCGCTCGATGTACTTGTCGAAGAACGCACCGGACGCGTAGGTCGAGTCCTCGAAGCCGTCGAACGTCGTCCCCCGCTCGATCGCGAGGTTGTTCGAGGCACGCAGCGCGTGGAACAGCACCGTGTAGAAGTAGATGTTCGTGAAGTCGATGCCCTCTTCGGACCCGTAGTACACGTGCTCGCGGGCAAGGTACCCGTGCAGGTTCATCTGGCCGAGGCCGATGGCGTGCGAGCGGTCGTTGCCGTCCTCGATCGAGCGCACCGAGCCGATGTGGCTCTGGTCGCTGACCGCGGTGAGGGCGCGGATGGCCGTCTCGACCGTCTGGCCGAGGTCGTCGGCATCCATCGACAGCGCGATGTTCATCGAGCCGAGGTTGCACGAGATGTCCTTGCCGATGTTGTCGTACGACAGGTCGTCGTTGTACGTCGTCGGCGTGTTCACCTGCAGGATCTCGCTGCAGAGGTTGGACATGTTGATGCGGCCCTTGATCGGGTTCGCCTTGTTCACCGTGTCTTCGAACATGACGTACGGGTAGCCCGACTCGAACTGGATCTCTGCGACCGTCTGGAAGAACTCGCGCGCGTTGATCTTGGTCTTCTTGATGCGCGGGTCGTCGACCATCTCGCGGTACTTCTCGGTGACGGAGATGTCGCCGAACGGAACCCCGTAGACCTTCTCGACGTCGTACGGCGAGAACAGGTACATGTCCTCGTCGTTCTTCGCGAGCTCGAAGGTGATGTCGGGAACGACGACGCCGAGCGACAGCGTCTTGATGCGGATCTTCTCGTCGGCGTTCTCACGCTTGGTGTCGAGGAAGCGCATGATGTCGGGGTGGTGGGCGTTGAGGTACACCGCGCCCGCGCCCTGACGGGCACCCAGCTGGTTCGCGTAGCTGAAGCTGTCTTCGAGGAGCTTCATCACGGGGATGATGCCCGACGACTGGTTCTCGATCTGCTTGATAGGCGCACCCGACTCGCGGATGTTCGACAGGAGCAGGGCCACGCCGCCGCCGCGCTTCGAGAGCTGCAGCGCGGAGTTGATGCCGCGGGCGATCGACTCCATGTTGTCCTCGATGCGCAGCAGGAAGCAGCTGACGAGCTCGCCGCGCTGCGCCTTGCCGGCGTTGAGGAAGGTCGGGGTGGCCGGCTGGAAGCGACCGGAGATGATCTCCTCGACGAGGTTCACCGCGAGCTTCTCGTCGCCGTCTGCCAGGCCGAGGGCCGTCATCACGACGCGGTCCTCGAAGCGCTCGAGGTAGCGCTTGCCGTCGAACGTCTTCAGCGTGTAGCTCGTGTAGTACTTGAACGCGCCGAGGAACGTCTCGAAGCGGAACTTCTTCGAGTAGGCCAGGTCGTTGAGCTTCTGGATGAAGTCGAACGAGTACTTCTCGATGACCGCGCCCTCGTAGTACTCCTTCTCCACGAGGTAGTCCAGTCGCTCCTTGAGCGAGTGGAAGAACACGGTGTTCTGGTTCACGTGCTGCAGGAAGTACTCCCGCGCGGCGCGCTTGTCGGCGTCGAACTGGATCTTGCCGTTCGCGTCATAGAGATTCAGCATCGCGTTGAGCGCGTGATAGTCGAGCCCCTCATAGGAAGGGTTCGCCTTGAATGCCACCATCTCGGTCACTGCGTCACGCTCTGCGTGCTCTTCGACTGCAATTCCCACCGTCGTTCCAATCCGTCGCTCACGCGATCAACATCGTCTTGTGTGCCGAATATTTCGAGCCGGTACAAGTGGGGCACGTGACACTTGCGGCTGATGATGTCGCCGGCGAGACAGAAGGAATCGCCGAAGTTGGTGTTGCCTGCGGAGATGACCCCGCGGATGTGACGCCGGTTGGCCTCGTCGTTGAGGAACCGGATCACCTGCTTGGGCACGGCCCCGCGTTCGACGCCGCGCCCCTCGCCCCCGCCGTAGGTGGGGGTGACCAGCACGAACGGCTCGTCGATGACGAGGTCGCCCTCCTGCCGGTGGAGCGGGATGCGTCGAGCGGGGAGCCCGAGCTTCTCTACGAAGCGCGCGGTGTTACCCGAGACGCTGGAGAAGTAGACCAGGAGCGGCGCGGCGGTTGCGACGGCGGCGCTCATAGTTCTCTCCTTGGGTTCCTGAGCCTGTCGAGGGATCAGGTGGTGGGGATCAGGCCAGGCGGGTCGCGAGCTCGGCGATCTTGTCGGGACGGAAGCCCGACCAGTGGTCCTCGTCGGTGACGACGACCGGCGCCTGCATGTAGCCGAGCGCCTTGACCTGCTCCAGGGCCGTCGGGTCCTCCGAGAGGTCATGGATCTCGTACTCGATGCCCTTGGCGTCCAGCGCCCGGTACGTCGCGTTGCACTGAACGCAGGAAGGCTTGGTGTAGACCGTGATCGACATCTTTTCTGACCCCTCAAATCTCTGGCCTGCTTCTCATCAGGCGACTTTTTCCGGCAGACCCCCCGCCGGGAGTTCAATACTACATATGGGTGCCGACATTGAGGGCGACCACAAGGGGTAGTAGTTACATCCGTGTAGTTTTCCACCGCTCTCCCCTGTTACAACACAGGTTCTCCACCGTTTCTTCCACAGGTCGACCTCTGTCGGAGAGCCCCTCGAAGCCCGAGAATCCGCGGCTGGGAGCCACCTGTGAGAGATTCATCCACAGGTGGCAAGCTACGCC
The DNA here is from genome assembly GCF_039533965.1 of Microbacterium luteolum. Classification (NCBI taxonomy): domain Bacteria; kingdom Bacillati; phylum Actinomycetota; class Actinomycetes; order Micrococcales; family Microbacteriaceae; genus Microbacterium; species Microbacterium luteolum. The sequence continues at coordinate 29,927 of NZ_BAAAUN010000002.1, read as the reverse complement.
GGGCTTCGGACATCCGATCGCCTGTGGAATTCGCCCTTCGGCGTGTCGTCGGCGTGTCGCACCGAAGCCCGCTTCGACGCCGGTCGCCCGTGCCCGGTACCGTTGTCTGGTGGCGGGATACCGGGATCTTCTTCGCACGCCGGGAGTGGCGCGCATGATCGCCGCACAGCTGACCGCGCGCTTCCCCAACGGCATGTCGTCGCTGGCCATCCTCCTGCACGTCGAGCAGCAGACCGGCAGCTACGGCGCCGCCGGCCTCGTCCTCGCGGCGACCAGCGTGGGGCAGGCCGTCGCCGGCCCCATCACGAGCCGCTGGATGGGCGTGTGGGGGATGCGACGCGTCATCACTCTGACGCTCAGCATCTGCGTCGTCGCCGTGCTCGGTCTGGCACTGCTCCCCCTGAACGTGCCCGGTTACATGGTCCTCGGCATGATCGCCGGGCTCTCGACGCCGCCGATCCAGGCCGCCGTGCGCACGATCTACCCCAAGCTCGTCAACTCGTCGCAGCTGACGCCGCTGTTCTCCCTCGACGCCTCTCTGCAGGAGATCATCTGGATCCTCGCACCGGTCGTGATCACGCTCGTCTCCACGCAGATCGGAACCGTGGAAGGGCTGCTGCTCGTCGCGATCATCCTGGTCGGCGGCGGCGCGTGGTTCATCCTCTCCCCCGAGGTCGGGCGGGTCCGGATCCCCCGCAGCCGCAACCCGCTGGGCAAGGTCGTGCTCAAGCCGCCCGTCCTGCTCGCCACCGTGATCGGCTTCCTGCTGATCGGCGCCTGCGCGGCCGTCGAGGTCGGGGTCGTCGCGACGTTCGAGCACGGCAGCCTGACGGCCGGCCTCGTCCTCGCCGTGTTCTCGGTCGGCAGCCTCGTCGGCGGCCTCGCGTTCGGACACATCCCGATCGGCCCGTGGGCCATGGCGCGGCGGCTGCTGATCGTCACGGTCGGCCTCGCCCTGACGATGGTCATGCTCAACGTGTTCTGGCTCGGCGGCACCCTGGTCCTCGCCGGCATCGGCATCGCCCCGGCTCTCGCCGTCCTGTTCGCGATCACCTCGGCCAGCGTCAAGTTCTCCGAGACCGCCGAGGCCTTCGGCTGGGCCGGAACCGGCCAGCTCATCGGCGCCGCCGCGGGGTCCGCCGTCGCGGGTTTCCTCGTCGACCTCGGCGACTGGCGCGGCGCGTACTTCGCCGCGACGCTGTTCGCCGCCGTCGGCCTCATCGTCGCCGTCGTCTTCGTGCGCTCCTTCCCCGATCTGCGTCACCGCGACGCGAGTCCCCATCCTGATACCGAACCCCTGGCGGTCACCCCTTCATGAGCATCCCCCGCACCCCGTCGTCCCCCGCGCCCGAGATCGTCTGCGTGGGCGAGACCATGGCCCTGATCACGCCGGTCGGCGCCGCGCTGACCACGGCGGAGACCGCGACCATCTCACTCGCGGGAGCGGAGTCGAACGTGACGGCCGGCATCGCGTTCTCCGGCCATCGAGCGGCGTGGGCCTCCCGGCTCGGCGCCGATCCGCTCGGCGACCGCATCGCGGCAGAGCTGAGCAGACGGGGCGTCGAGCTCTGGGTGGAGCGCGACACAGATGCACCGACCGGCGTGATGTTCAAGGACCCGGGCGCGGACGGCTCGTCCGTCTACTACTACCGTCGCGGCTCCGCGGCCGCCGCGATGGCGCCGGGATTCCTCTCGGCCGAACACCTCGCGGGCGTCCGCATCGTGCACACGACGGGGATCACCCCGGCTCTCTCCGACACGTGCCTGCGCATGGTCGACCAGCTCTTCGCCGACGCCCGCACGGCGGGCGCGGCCGTGTCGTTCGACGTGAACGACCGGCGTCCCCTCTGGTCCCGCGAGCACGCGTCCGCGACCCTCGCCCGTCTGGCCGACGCCGCCGACATCACTTTCGTCGGACGCGACGAGGCCGAACGCATCTGGGGCACGGTCACGCCGGACGAGATCCGCGCCTTCCTGCCCAACTGCCCGCTGCTCGTCGTGAAGGACGGGGATGTCGGAGCGACCGCGTTCGCGCACGGCGCGGAGCCCGTCTTCGTGCCGGCGCCGCGGGTCGACGTGGTCGAACCGGTCGGCGCTGGCGACGCCTTCGCCTCCGGGTTCCTCGCGGCCACGCTCGAGGAACGGCCGCTGGACGAGCGTCTCGCGGCGGGGCACTCCGCGGCGGCCAGGGTCCTCGTGACGCACGCGGACATGCCTCCGATCGACTGATCGGCGCCGCACACTCGGCGAGGTGTTGCACGCCTGAGAAGGGCGAATCGTCGGCATCCGTCCTTTCCTGGTGCGCAAATCCTCGGGGAGCGCACCGACGCCGCGCACGGTTCTAGGCTGAGAGCATGACCGCACCGCTCCGCCTCCCCCGCATCTCCTGGGGCGACCCGTCGGCCGCCCGCCGCGCGCTCCTCGTGCACGGTCTCGGCTCCTCCGCCGCGCTCATGTGGCGCCTCGGAGACGCGCTCGCGGAGGCCGGCTGGTGCGCCGTCGCGGTCGATCTCCGCGGTCACGGCGACGCCCCACGCGCCCTCGACTACTCGGTGGCCGCATTCGGTGCCGACCTCGCGGCGACGAGGCCCGACGCGGGCGGCGCATGGGATGCGGTCGTCGGCCACTCGCTGGGCGGGGCTGCCAGCACGGTGGCCGCGGCATCCGATCCGGAGTGGACCCGGCGCCTCGTCCTCATCGACCCGGCGATCCATGTCGGCGGACGCGACGCGTCGATCGTGCGCAGGAGCCAGGAACGCGCCTTCGCCGACACCCGACTCGAGGTCGTGCAGCAGGAGCATCCGCACTGGCATCCGCAGGACCAGGAGCTGAAGGTCGATGCCGTGCTGCGCGCGAGCGCCTGGGCCGTCGAGCAGACCAGCGTCCAGAACCAGCCGTGGGATGTGCGGGCGCAGGCGGAGCGCCTGACCGTCCCCACGCATGTGATCGCCGCCGACCCCGCGGTCTACAGCATCTTCACCGGCGACCTGGCCGCCGAGGTGCTCGCCGCCAATCCCCGGTTCACGATGTCGGTCGTCGAGGGCGCCGGGCACTCCCTGCACCGCGACAAGCCCGAGGAATCCATCCGCCAGCTCCTGGAGGCCCTGAAGTGCAATGTACTGAGCGACCGGAGGGAGTCGAAGTGACCGCGTTCGACCCGACGACGTACCTCCCCGACGATCTGCTCGAGCGGATCCGCGAGCGCGCACCGATCCACGACCGCGAGAACACGTTCCCTCAGCAGGACCTCGACGAGCTGCGCGCCGCCGGATACCTCTCGATCCTGGTCCCGGCCGAGCGCGGCGGTGCCGGGCTCTCCCTCGCCCAGGCCGCGATCCTGCAGCAACGGCTCGCCGGCGCGGCCCCGGCCACAGCCCTCGCGATCAACATGCACCTCGTCTGGACCGGCGTGGCCAAGGTGTTCTCCGACCGCGGCGTGCCCGGACTGGAGTTCGTGCAGGACGGCGCCGTCGCCGGTGAGGTCTTCGCGTTCGGGATCAGCGAGGGCGGGAACGACCTGGTTCTGTTCGGCAGCGACACCGCGGCCGTCCCCGACGGCAGCGGCGGCTACTCCTTCACCGGCACCAAGATCTTCACCTCGCTCGCTCCGGTCTGGACCCGGCTGGGGCTGCACGGCCTCGACACCACGAGCGCGGATGCCCCGAAGCTCGTGTTCGCCTTCGTGGAGCGGACGGATGCCGTCGCCACGAGCGACGACTGGGACACGCTCGGCATGCGCGCCACGCAGAGCCGGACCACCCGCCTCGACGGGGCGACCGCGGATGCCGCGCACGTGGTGCGCCGCATCGATCCCGGTCCCAGTCCCGACCCGATCGTGTTCGGCATCTTCTCGGTGTTCGAGATCCTGCTCGCCTCGGTGTACACGGGCATCGCGCGCCGCGCGCTCGAGCTCTCCGTGCTCGCCGCCGAGAAGCGCCGTTCCAAGAAGACCGGCGCCGCGTACAGCCAGGACCCCGACATCCGCTGGCGGATCGCGGACATGGCGCTCGACTATGACGCCCTGCCGCCCCAGATCGCGGCCCTCGCGCGTGATGTCGACGACCGTGTCGACAACGGCGCCCGGTGGTTCTCGCTCCTCTCCGGCGTGAAGCACCGGGCGATCACCATGGCCAAGCGGGTCGTCGACCAGGCTATGCTCGTCGGCGGCGGCGGCTCCTACTTCTCCGCCAACGAGCTGTCCCGCCTCTACCGCGACGTCCTGGCCGGCGCCTTCCACCCCTCCGACCCGGAATCCGCCCACGCCACCGCCGCGTCCGCGTGGTTGGGTCCGCTGGAGGGCTGAACCGCCATCCTGCCGATATCGCGCCCCGGCTCCGTCTGCGGCCGCGGAATCGGTTGCCGAGCGAGCCGCCGAGTGCGAAGATCGCACCATGAGTTCGGCGAAAAAGAACCCCTCGCTCGACGCGGTCGCCAAGACGATCATCGAGCTGCTCCAGGAGGACGGACGCCGCTCCTACTCCGACATCGGCCGCGTGGTCGGTCTGAGCGAGGCAGCCGTGCGGCAGCGCGTGCAGCGGCTCACCGAATCCGGTGTGATGCAGATCGTCGCGGTGACCGATCCGATGCAGCTCGGCTTCCATCGCCAGGCGATGATCGGCATCCGCGTCTCCGGAGACACGCGGATCGTGGCCGAGGCGATCGCCCGGGTCGACGCGATCGACTACGTCGTGATCACGGTCGGCGCGTTCGACGTGCTCGCCGAGGTCGTCTGCGAGGACGACGACCAGCTGCTGGCCCTGATCAACGACGTCATCCGGCCGATCGAGGGTGTGGTGTCGACGGAGACCTTCATCTACGCCAAGCTGCAGAAGCAGCTCTACAACTGGGGGACCAGATGACCACGACACGCACGACGCCGTCGGAATCCGCGCTGCAGGCGATGGCGAAGGACCATCTCTGGATGCACTTCACCCGTCAGTCCACGATGGCGGAATCGGGCGTGCCGATCATCGTCAAGGGCGATGGGCACCGGATCTGGGACTCCTCCGGCAAGGAGTACTTCGACGGTCTCTCCGGCCTCTTCGTGGTGAATGCAGGTCACGGCCGCCGCCGGCTCGCCGAGGCCGCCGCCGCGCAGGCCGCCGAGCTGTCGTTCTTCCCCCTCTGGTCGTACGCGCACCCCGCCGCGATCGAACTGGCCGACCGACTCGCGGACGAGGCACCGGGCGATCTCAACAGGGTCTTCTTCTCGACCGGCGGCGGCGAGGCCGTGGAGACCGCACTGAAGCTGGCCAAGCACTATTGGAAGCTCCAGGGCAAGCCCACCAAGCACAAGGTGATCTCGCGTGCCGTCGCCTATCACGGCACGCCGCACGGAGCGCTCGCGATCACCGGCATCCCGGCGATGAAGGCCATGTTCGAGCCCGTCGCGCCCGGGGGTTTCCGGGTGCCGAACACCAACTTCTACCGCGCAGCCGAGATGGGTGCGCCCGCCGACGACCTCGAGGCTTTCGGACGCTGGGCGGCCGACCGCATCGAGGAGATGATCCTCTTCGAGGGTGCGGACACTGTCGCCGCGGTATTCCTCGAGCCGGTGCAGAACTCGGGCGGATGCTTCCCGCCCCCTCCCGGATACTTCGCCCGCGTGCGCGAGATCTGTGATCGCCACGACGTGCTGCTGGTCTCGGACGAGGTCATCTGCGCCTTCGGGCGACTCGGTCACACCTTCGCCTGCACGGGCCTCGGCTACGTGCCCGACATGATCACCTGCGCCAAGGGGATGACCAGCGGCTACTCCCCGATCGGCGCCACGATCGTCAGCGACCGAATCTACGAGCCCTTCTCCCACGGCGACGTGTCGTTCCCGCACGGCTACACATTCGGCGGACACCCTGTGTCTGCGGCGGTGGCGCTGGAGAATCTCGCGATCTTCGACGAGGAGGGACTCAACGAGCGCGTGCAGGAGAACTCTCCGCTGTTCCGCGCCGAGCTCGAGAAGCTGCTCGACCTTCCCCTCGTGGGCGATGTGCGCGGCGACGGCTACTTCTTCGGCATCGAGCTGGTGAAGGACAAGAGCACCAAGGAGACGTTCGACGACGCCGAGTCCGAGCGGCTGCTGCGCGGCTTCCTCTCCCCCGCTCTCTTCTCGGCCGGCCTGTACTGCCGCGCGGATGACCGCGGTGATCCCGTCATCCAGCTCGCTCCCCCGCTCACCACGGGCCCGGCGGAATTCCGGGAGATCGAGCAGATCCTCCGCGACGTCCTGACGCGCGCGCAGGCGGTGCTCTGACCGTCTTCGGGCGGTGACGCAGCATATCGGGTCGCGCGGACGCGGCCGCATTCCCCGGCGCTACGGTGGCGCCGGGGAGACATCATGCTCGACACGGGGGACGAACATCAGACGGCGTTCGCGCGCGCCTTCTCCGCGGTGATCACCGCGCGAGGGGTCTCGCTCACGTGGCTGCACCGACGGCTCGAGGACCGCGCGAACCCGGTCTCGATCGCGACCCTCAGCTACTGGCGCTCCGGGCTTCGGCACCCCGACGGGCTCCGGTCGCTGACCGCCCTGGAGGACATCGAGCGTCTGCTCGACCTCGAATCGGGCGCACTGCTCGACCTCGTCAGCAGGCGCGCGCGTCTGGGTTCGCTCGCGCCCGCGCAGAACCCCTTCACAGAATCCGAGGTCGTCGCGGCCGCCGCCGAGACCCTGAGGCTGCTCGCCGCACCGCCGATCGAGGCGACCAGATCGCTCTCCGCTCATGTGGTCTCGACGGTCGACGAGAACGGACTGCTCCGCCGCCGCACCGCTCGGGTTCTCGTGCAGGCGGTCGCGCCGTTCGTCGATGAGATGACCTACGCCCTGATGTCCGCCGAGAGCATCGTCCGCCGACCGCAGTGCAAGATCCGCGGAGCGGCGCTGGTCCGGGAGCACCTCCACGAGAGCGAGCACGTCTACGCCTGCGTGCTCCGTCTGGATCGACCGCTCGTGATGGGTGCGACGGCGATGCTCGAGATCGAGATGACGGTCCCTCCGCCGACGGCGGGAGTCCAGCCGGCCGAGGACGAGACCACGGCCTTCGTGATGAGGTCCATCCGCGACGTCGTCCTGTGGACGTGCTTCCACCGGGATGCCGTCCCGGACTGGATCTCCGAGTTCGAGCGCACTCCCGAGAGCGACGGCCTGGTGTCGCGGCCCCTGACGCCGGGCGAATCGATCCACCTGGCACGAAGGGACTTCGGGCCGGGCATCCTCGGCATCCGATGGGGGTTCGACCGCTGACGGGACTATCGTCGGGGAGAGGAGGCTGGAATGGCAGCGGAGGTTCCCGACGGACAAGACTCGTTCAGCAGTGCGTTCGGAGCGGCGCTCACCGCGAGCGGCATCTCGCTCTCGTCGTTGCAGCGCCGACTGGTCGCCCGCGCCAACCCCGTCTCGATCGCGACCCTCAGTTACTGGCGCTCCGGGGAGCGCACGCCCGAGGGAGCGGCCTCGCTCGCTGCCGTCGAGGACATCGAACGACTGCTCAGCATGCCGCCGGGGGCTCTCGGCGGCCTGGTGCCGGAGCGGGTGCGGCTGGGAGCGCTGCACGAACCCCGCAACCCCTTCACGGAGGAGCAGGTCACCCGGGCGCTGTCCGAGACGCTCGAGATCCTCGATGCGCCGCCGCTCGACATCACCCGGGAACTCTCGACGCATGTGATCGCAGATGTGTCCGCCGACGGCTACCTGCGCCGGCGCGCCGCCCAGACCCTGATCCAGTCCGTGATCCCCAAGACCGTCGACCACGTGACGTACACGCTGCTGTCGACGGAGGACACCATCGACCGCCCGGAGATGACGGTACGAGGGGCCCGGATGGTCCGCGATCACCTCCACGTCAGCGAGCACGTGTACGCATACGTGCTGAAGCTCGACCAGCCGCTCACGCTCGGCGCGACGACGATGATCGAGGTCACGATGGAAGGGCACGGGGAGTACACCTCGCAGCCCGAGACCGGCGCCTTCGTCGTGCGTCCCATCCGCGACCTCGTCCTGTGGACGCGATTCCATGAGGACGCGGTCCCGGACTGGCTCGACGAGCTCGAGCGGACCGAGTCGACGGACGGGACGGAGTACAGCCCGCTCCGACCGCAGGCCTCGGTGCATCAGACGCGTCGGGACTTCGGTCCGGGCGCGCTCGGCATCCGCTGGGGATACGACGACCGCTGATCCGGTGACGTGAGCCGCCGGGCCCTCAAATCAGGAAGCCGCGCAGCAGCGCCTCGGATCCGGCGAGATGATCGCGCATCGCCGCCTCGGCCGCGTCCGGACGTCCGGCGAGGATCGCGGAGACGATGCTCTCGTGCTGTTCCCCCGAGTGCTGGATGTTCCGTGGCATCAGCGGGAACGTGTCGAGCCAGGCATTGACGTCGGCGCGATTCTCCGCCACGAGTGCGACGAGCGAAGGGATGCCTGCGGCCTCGGCGATCGCGAGATGCAGCAGGGTATCGAGGCGTCGGTACTCGTCGGGTCCCGCGGGGAGCGCCGCCTCGTGCCGCGCCCACAGGTCGGCACGGGTCGCGGCATCCAGGGATCGGCTCGCCGCTGCGCGCACGGCACCGCTCTCGAGAACCCGACGCAGGCCGAGGACATCGTCGATCCTCTCCGCGGTGGCAGCGCCGGCGCCCGACGGCTGCGGCAGCGGATCCGCGACGAAAGTCCCTCCGTACCGGCCCCGCCGGGTGAGGAGGTAGCCGGTGTCGGCCAGCTCGCGGATGGCGTCGCGCACGGTGTCTCGGCTCACGCCGAAGGACGCCGCGAGCTCGCGCTCCGGAGGCAGGGACTCGCCCGGAGCGACCACGCCGAGACGGATCGTCTGCACGAGACGGGCGACCGCATCCTCGAGGGCGTTGCCGCGCCGCAGCGGCCGGTAGACCGCCTTCCGCACCTCGACGAGGTCGCCGTCGGGGTCGTTCACAGCGGGGTGACGTAGGCGTTGGTGATCCCGCCGTCGACGACGAACGCGCTCGCGGTGATGAACGACGAGTCGTCCGAGGCGAGGAAGGCCACGGCAGCCGCGAGCTCCGCCGGCTCCGCGAAGCGCCCCATCGGCACGTGCACGAGTCGCCGCTGCGCGCGCTCCGGATCCTTGGCGAACAGCTCCTGCAGCAGCGGCGTGTTCACCGGCCCGGGGCACAGCGCGTTCACGCGCACCCCCTGCCGCGCGAACTGCACGCCCAGCTCGCGCGACATCGCCAGCACGCCGCCCTTCGACGCCGTGTAGCTGATCTGCGAGGTCGCCGAACCCAGTAGAGCGACGAACGACGCGGTGTTGATGATGGAGCCGCGCCCGGCAGGAACCATGTGACGCAGCGCCGCGCGACTGCACAGGTACACGCTCTTGAGGTTCACATCCTGCACCCGATCCCACGCCGGCAGCTCGGTCGTCTCGATCGAGTCGTCGTCGGCCGGCGAGATGCCGGCGTTGTTGAAGGCGATGTCGATGCGGCCGAACTCCGCCGCCACGCCGTCGAACAGCGCGTTCACCTTGGCCTCGTCGGCGACGTCGACCGGGCGGAACACCCCGCCCACCTTCGCCGCGGCCGCCTCCCCCGTCGCCGGATCGACGTCGGCGATCACGACGAACGCGCCCTCGGCGGCGAAACGCTCGGCGGTGGCGAACCCGATGCCGCTCGCGCCGCCGGTGATGATGGCGACACGGTCCTTCAGTCGCTGGGTCAGATCGATGCTCATGTGGGTTCTCCGCTCCGTTGGGTGTGAAGTGCGACGCGATCAGAGTTCATCGGTCGCGAAGAAGACGTTCTTGGTCTCGGTGAAGTGCTCGGCGGCGTCCGGACCGAGCTCGCGTCCGAGGCCCGAGGCCTTCATACCGCCGAACGGCGTCGCGTAGCGCACCGAGGAGTGCGAGTTCACCGACAGCACTCCGCTGCGCACGCCGCGCGTCACGCGCACGGCGCGTCCGAGGCTCTCGGTCCACACGGAGCCTGCGAGCCCGTACACCGTGTCGTTGGCCAAGCGGATCGCATCGGCCTCGTCCTCGAACGGCATCACCGCGACGACGGGCCCGAACACCTCCTGCTGGGCGATGCGGTCGGCGGGGTCGGCGAGTACGACGGCCGGAGCGAACCAGAAGCCGTCCCCCGCGGGGGCCGTGCCCCGGAACGCGATGTCGGCACCGTCGAGGAAGGAGGCCACGGTGTCGCGATGTCCGGCCGAGATGAGCGGGCCCATGTCTGTGTCGGCGCTCCCCGGATCCCCGACGCGCCACGCGGCCACCGCCGGCTCGAGCAGTTCGAGGAAGCGGTCGTAGACCGAGCGCTGCACGAGCAGCCTGCTGCGCGCGCAGCAGTCCTGGCCGGCGTTGTCGAACACCGAGCCGGGCACCGCTGCCGCCGCCCGTTCGAGATCCGCATCGGCGAACACGATGTTCGAGCTCTTGCCGCCGAGCTCCAGCGTCACGGGCTTGAGCGCTCGCGCACAGCCCGCCGCGACCTCGATGCCCACCTCGGTCGAGCCGGTGAAGACCACCTTGCGCACATCCGGGTGCTCGACCAGACGCTGACCGACCACCGAACCCGAACCGGTGACGACCTCGAAGAGCCCCTCGGGGAGGCCGGCCTCGAGCGCGAGCTCGCCGAGGCGGATCGCCGTGAGCGGAGTCAGCTCCGCCGGTTTCAGCACCACCGCGTTGCCCGCGGCGAGCGCCGGCGCGAACGCCCACGAGGCGATCGTCATCGGGAAGTTCCAGGGCACGATGACACCGACCACGCCGTAGGGGTCGTGGAAGGTCACGTCGAGCCCGCCGGCCACCGGGATCTGTCGCCCGGACAGGCGTTCCGGATCGGCGGAGTAGTAGTTGAGCACCTGGGCGACGTGTCCGGCCTCCCAGCGCGCGGAGCCGATCGGATGCCCGGAGTTGAGCACCTCCAGCTGGGCCAGCTCCTCGGCGGCCCCTTCGACCGCGCGGGCGAACGCCCGGAGCGCGTCCGCGCGCGCGACCGGCGCCAGCGCCGCCCATCGGCGCTGCGCGACGACGGCGCGGGCGATCGCGGCATCCGTCTCTCCGATGTCGGCGCGGGCGACGTCGCGGATCGCCGCACCGGTCGACGGGTTGATGACGGTGAACGCACTCATCGGGATTCTTCCTTCCGTCGCGCGGCGAACGCACGAGCCTGTGAGACGAGATCTGCGAAGAGGCGCCGGTCGTCGGCGTTCTCCTCCGGATGCCACTGGATGCCGACGACGTGCCCGGCGGAGGTGTCGACGAACGCCTGGACGAGTCCGTCATCGGAGCGCGCTGCCGCGGTCAGCCCCTCCCCGAGCCGGTCGATGCCCTGGTGGTGATAGCTGTGCACTCGTGCGTCGCCCGCACCGAGCACGTCGGCGAGCGCGGTGCCCTCCGACACCTCGATGTGGTTCTCGGCGAAGACCCCGCCGCCGAGGCGGTAGCGCTCGGTGCCGAGCGATTCGGGGAGATGCTGCTGCAGGGTGCCGCCGCGTGCCACGTTGACGAGCTGAAGTCCCCGGCAGATCGCGAGCACCGGGATGCGCCGCCGCTCCGCCGCCCGGAAGAGGGCGAGCTCCCACGCGTCGCGGTCGACGCGAGCGGGATCGGTGAGCGGATGCCGTTCCTCGCCGTACAGCTCGGGGGCGACATCGGCGCCGCCCGAGAGGATCAGTCCGTCCATGCCGGCGATGGCCGCATCCGCCGAATCGGGGTCCTGCGGTGGCAGCAGCAGCGCGACGCCGCCGGAGGCGGTCACTCCGGTCAGATACTGCTCGGGCAGGAACGCCGCCCGCACATCCCACACCCCCTGCTGCGCCCGCTCCAGGTACGTCGTGACACCGATCAGCGGTGCCGGGTCAGAGCCGCTCGAAACCACGGATGCGCTCCCAGTCGGTGACGGCGGCGTCGTAGGCCTCGAGCTCGATGCGCGCCTGGTTCAGGTAATGGTCCACGACGTCGTCGCCGAACGCGGCTCTCGCGATGGTGGACTCGCTGAAGAGCTGCGCGGCTTCCCGGAGGGTCGTCGGCAGGTGGTCGACGCCGGCCTCGTAGGCATTGCCGGTGAAGCGCTCGGGAAGCGGCAGCTCGTTCTCGACGCCGTACAGGCCGCCCGCGATGATCGCCGAGATGCCCATGTACGGGTTCACGTCTCCGCCGGGAACCCGGTTCTCGACGCGCAGACCGGAGCCACTGCCGATCACCCTCAGGGCGCACGTGCGGTTGTCGATGCCCCAGGCGACGCCGGTGGGCGCGAAGCTGCCCTTCGCGAAGCGCTTGTACGAGTTGATGTTGGGCGCGTAGAGCAGCGTGAACTCGCGGAGCGTCGCCAGGATGCCGGCGATCCAGTGCTCCATGACCGGGCTGAACCCGTGCTCGCCGTCGCCCGCCATCACCGGGGTGCCGTCATCCGCGCGCAGCGAGAGGTGGATGTGGCAGCTGTTCCCCTCCCGCTCGTTGAACTTCGCCATGAAGGTGAGCGCCTGACCGTGCTGCTCGGCGATCTCCTTCGCACCGTTCTTGTAGATCACGTGCTGGTCGGCGGTCTCCCGCACCTCGGCGTAGCGGAACGCGATCTCCTGCTGGCCGAGGTTGCACTCGCCCTTCACGCCCTCGCAGTACATGCCGGCGCCGTCCATCCCGTTGCGGATGTCGCGCAGCAGCGGCTCCATCCGTGTCGAGGCCTGCAGGTTGTAGTCGACGTTGTAGTCGGTCGCGGGCGTCAGTCCCTCGTACTTGCGGGCCCACGCGTCGCGATAGGTGTTGTCGAAGACGATGAACTCGAGCTCGGTTCCCGAGAACGCGGTCCAGCCCCGCTCGGCGAGGCGATCGCGCTGGCGGTCGAGGATCGCGCGGGGCGAGGGCCCGACGGGCTCGCCGTTCTGCCAGACCAGGTCGGCCATGATCAGGACCGTGCCCTCGAGCCACGGCATCCGGCGGAGTGTGACGACATCGGGGCGCAGGACCATGTCCCCGTAGCCGCGGTCCCATCCCGACATCGCGTAGCCGTCGACCGTGTTCATGTCGACATCGACCGACAGCAGGTAGTCGCAGGCCTCGGCGCCGTGATGCAGGATGTCCTCCTGGAACAGGCGCGCGGAGACCCGTTTGCCGACCAGTCGTCCCTGCGCGTCGGCGAAGGCCACGATCACCGTGTCGATCTCGCCGGCGGCGATGCCGGCATCCAGCTGCTCGATGCTCAGGTTTCCCGACATCTTCTCGCTCCCGTCGTCGTGGTGAAGCGATCGACCGACCGGCTTCGCCCTCAGAGTAGATCACCTTCGCGTCTAAAGGTAGACGAAACCACCATTGACTGTCACAATCATCCGCAAGGTGCATGCGGCGCCTGTGTGCATGCGAACGGAGAGCGGATGTCTGAGCAGAGCAATGAGTCCCGCAAGGTCGCTGGGGCGACCTATACACGTGCCGGGAGCGAGTACTTCGAGAAACGGACCCTGAAGAGGTCGGCCGGCGTCTGGGGTCTGTGGGGCCTCGCGGTCGCCGCCGTGATCTCGGGCGACTTCTCCGGCTGGAACTTCGGCATCGACTTCGCGGGCTTCGGCGGGATGCTGATCGCCTTCGCGATCCTCGTCCTGATGTACTACGGCATGATCTTCGCGATCGGCGAGATGGCCGCGATGATGCCGCACACCGGAGGGGCCTACTCCTTCGCCCGATCCGCGATGGGCCCCTGGGGCGGCCTGGTGACCGGCGCCGCGGAGACGATCGAGTACGTCGCGACCACGGCGGTGATCGTCTACTTCTCCGCGTCGTATGCGAACGGCATCACGAGCGAACTGCTGGGGCTCGAGCTGCCGGGGTGGCTCTGGTACCTGATCCTGTACGTGGTCTTCATCGCCCTGAACTCCGCGGGAGCAGCGATCTCCTTCCGCTTCGCGATCGTCGTCTCGATCATCTCGATCGGCATCATCCTGGTGTTCTCCGTGATGGCTCTGTTCTCCGGCGCGTTCAGCTGGGACGCGCTGTGGAACATCGTCCCCGACGAGGGGCAGACGACCTTCCTCCCGCACGGCGTCCTGCCGATCCTGTTCGCGCTCCCCTTCGCGATGTGGTTCTTCCTCGGCATCGAGGAGCTGCCGCTGGCCGCGGAGGAGTCGCACAACCCGACCCGCGATATCCCGAAGGCCGGATTCTGGGCTCGTGGCACGCTCATCGTGACGGGACTCCTGGTGCTGTTCCTCAACACGGGCGTGATCGGCGCCGAGGCGACCGGCACGGCCGGCGAACCGCTGCTCGACGGATTCCGCGCGATCGTGGGTGACCAGCTCGCCGCAGTACTCGCGCTGTTCGCCCTGATCGGCCTGCTCGCCTCGCTGCAGGGCATCATGTTCGCCTACGGCCGCAACATGTACTCCCTGTCCCGCGCCGGCTACTACCCGCGGTTCCTCTCCCTCACGGGTAAGCGGCAGACGCCCTGGGTGGCGCTCGTCGTCGGAGCGGCCATCGGCTTCATCGCGCTCATCATCCTCGACGTGCTCGCCGCGGTCGACGCCGAGGGCGCGGGATCCGTCGCCGGTGCGATCGTGCTGAACATCGCGGTCTGGGGCGCGGTGCTCGCCTACGGACTCCAGCTCGTGTCCTTCATGATCCTGCGCAAGAAGTACCCGAACGTCGACCGCCCGTACCGCAGCCCGTGGGGCATTCCCGGTGCAGCGGTCGCGCTCGTCATCGCCGCGCTCATCTTCGTCGGGTTCCTGCTCAATCCGACCTTCGGTCCGGCGATCATCGCGATCGCGATCGTCTACGTCGTGATCCTGCTCGGGTTCGGGCTGTTCTTCCGCCACCGCCTCGTGCTCTCGCCGGAGGAGGAGTATGCGCTCTCCGGCGGCTCGCACGGCGACCCGCAGGCCGAGGGGTACGACGCCATGGAGGACGAGGTCTTCGACGGCGGCAGGTGAGCAGTACCGCAGCGCCCCGACGACTCCGTCGGGGCGCTGCGTCGTGTCTACTTGCGGTCGAAGTCGAAGGCCTTGAGGAGCTCGGCGACCGCCTTGTCGCGCTCCTCGCCGCCCTCGTCGAACATGTGCGTGACGTGCGTGCGCAGGTGATTCTCGAGCAGGAGGCGGTTCAGCGATTCGAGCGAGCGCTGGATCGCGCGGGACTGCGTGATGATGTCCATGCAGTACTCCTCGTTCTCGATCATCCGCGCGACTCCGCGCATCTGCCCCTCGAGGATGCTGGTGCGGTGCAGAGCACGCTTCTTGATGTCTTCGATCACGTCTCGAGGGTACTCTCCGCGTGAAAGGATGACGTCATGCCGCGAACACCGATGGCGATGCTGTCTCCCTCCGACCAGGTCCGACTGCGCGCGCTGCGCCGGATGAAGGCGGTGGCGCTCGGTGCCCTGGTCTTCATGGCCATCGCGTTCGTCATCGCGTTCATGTTCCAGGAGCGGCAGCCGTGGCTCGCGTACGTCCGCGCCGCCGCCGAGGGCGGGATGGTCGGAGCGCTGGCGGACTGGTTCGCGGTCACCGCCCTGTTCCGGCGTCCGCTCGGACTGCCGATCCCGCACACCGCGATCATCCCGAGCCGCAAGGACGAGATCGGCCGCACGCTCGGCGAGTTCGTCGAGACTAACTTCCTCGCCGCCGACGTCGTGCGGACCAAGCTGTCGAGCACGGCGATCGCGCTGCGCGCCGGAGAGTGGCTGCGGGAGGAACCGCATGCCGAGCGCGTCGGCGCCGAGGGCGCGACGATCGCCACGGCCGTCCTCAACGCGCTCAGCGACGACGACGTCCGCGACCTCATCACGGATCTCGCCCGCGAGCACCTCGTCGAGCCGGAGTGGGGCCCTCCGGCGGGCGTCTGGCTGGAGAAGATCGTCGCAGCCGATGCGCATCACGGTGCCGTCGACCTCGCGGTGGACAACATCGGACGGTGGCTCGAAGCCAACGCCGAGTCGTTCTCGGGGCTCGTCTCCCGCCGCCTGCCCGGCTGGGTGCCCAAGCTCGCGCACCGATTCGTCGACGACACGGTCTACAACGAGGCGATCAAGTTCGTGCACGCCGTGCAGGCCGACCCGCAGCATCCGGCGCGAATCGCGATCGACGGATACCTCTCCCGGCTCGCCGACAACCTGCAGAACGATCCCGACACCCGCGCGAAGCTCGAGAACGCGAAGGCGTCGCTGTTCGACAGTCCTCGAGTCGGCGCCCTTGCCGCAGAAGCCTGGAACACCGCGAAGAACGGATTGCTCACGGCTCTCGCCGATCCGGAGAGCGGGCTGCGCCGACGTGCGGTGCGCGCGCTGCAGGAGGTCGGGGATCGCCTGACGACGGATGCCGCGCTGCAGCATCGCGTCGACACCTGGGTGTCGGATGCCGCCGTGTTCCTCGTCGACCGCTACCGGCACGACATCGCCTCGATCATCACCGACACGGTCGAGCGCTGGGACCCCGCCGAGACCACCGAGAAGATCGAGCTCATGGTGGGCCGCGACCTGCAGTACATCCGCCTGAACGGCACGTTCGTCGGTGCCCTCGCCGGCCTCGCGATCTTCACGATCGCCCACGCCCTGATCCCCGGAGTCTGACATGGCCCTCTCGCACGATCCGCTCTGGCCGCGCATGGTCAGCGCCGGCCTGGCCGGGCTCGTTACGCGATCGTGAGGATCATCGTCTCGGGCACGCACGGAAGTGGCAAGAGCACCCTCACCGCGGACTTCGTCGCGCGGCGACCGGAATACCTCGCTCTCGGCGACCCGTTCGATGAGCTCGACCTCGATGATCCGGCGAGCGCCGCGAGCTTCGCCGCGCAGTTGCGTGTGACGGCGTCACGCGTGCGCGAGACGGCAGGGGAATCAGCGGTCATCTCCGAGCGCGGACCGCTCGACTTCGTCGCCTACCTGACGGCGCTGGAGCAGCTGGGACGCAGCGACGGCGAGCTCATCGCCCGTGCGACGGCTCTCGCCGACGCCTCGCTGACCGACGTCGATCTGGTCGTGCTCCTGCCGTTGGACGACCGGCACCCCATCCGGGTCCCCGTCGACGAGGACCCCGCTTTGCGCGAAGCGATGGATACGGCGCTGCTCGACCTCGCCGATGAGCGCGAAGCCGCCGGGCCCGCCCGCTTCCTCACTCTGGGCGGGGATCCGGCGACACGACTGCGCGACCTGCTTGCGGCGACGAACATGACGCCCGGCAATAGGTAGAGATTCGTACTAGTCCGTGTCATGATCTAGTCATGGATTCGACGCAGTGGCCCAGCGAGTGGGCACGGGCCGCGCTTCCCGGAGCCGTGCTCGCTCTCGTGAGTGACGAGGACGCTTACGGCTATCTGATCGCGCAGCGTCTCGCGGAGGCGGGATTCGGCACCATCAAGGGGAGCACGCTCTACCCGCTGCTCGCGCGGCTCGAACAGGACGGCTCGCTCGCCTCGACGTGGCAGGACGGTGCCGGAGGCCCGGGGCGCAAGTACTACTCGATGACAGACGCGGGCCGACACGCGCTCGATGAGCACCGGGCCGCCTGGGCGGATTTCACCACCCGGACGTCGGCAGTCCTCGGCGACAAGAAGGAGTCATGATGAGCGGCACACGAGACGACGACTACGGCACTGCTCTCGAGGACGAGCTCGGACTGCGCGACGTGCCGAGGGATGAGGTGGATCTCATCGTCCGGGAGGTGAGGAGCCATCTCGCGGAATCCGGAGAGGACCCGCTCGAGACCTTCGGCTCGCCCGAACACTACGCAGACCAGTTCGCCCCGCGATCATGGACGCGCCGGATGCTGTGGCTGCTCGTGGCTCTCGCCGGTCTGCTCGGCGCGGGAGCCGGATGGCTGATATTGAGTGGCGTCTTCGGGCTCATGGATCCGTCGATGCAGCTGTGGGGGTGGGCACCGAGCATCCGACTCACGCTGGGCACCTTCTGCCTCGTGGGTCTGGTCGCGCTCCTGACCTTCATGGTGACGGAGTCGCGACGCCGCCAGGCGTCGTGGAAGCCGCGCGGATAGCAGCCGCGGTCAGCGTGTGGCGAGAGCCGCGAGCATCTCGAGCACGCACAGGGCCGCGAGTCGGACCGTGCGCATGTCGTCGGTGTCGGCGGTCGCGTCGACCTCGGCGATGTCGGCGCTGACGACGCGGGGATCCGCGACGATCGAGCGGACGAGTGCACGCAGCTCCCAGGCCGCGAGCCCGCCGGGGACGCTCGCCGGGCAGCCGGGCGCGGCAGCGCGATCGGCGGCGTCGACGTCGACATCGAGGTGGATCCTTGCGGCAGCGCCCGCCCCCGCGATGCGTGTGGCCTCGGCGACGACGTCGTCGATACCTCGGCGTCGAACCTCATCGAGCGTGATCACGCGGATGCCCCACTCAGCCGCGCGAGCGGCATAGGCCGCGGAGTTCGCGAAGTCGGCGATGCCGATCTGGACGATCCGCGCGGGGTCGATGCACTCGCCTTCGGGCGCATCCTCCACGAGCCGCCGCACCGGCGACCCGTTCGAGATCCCGTCGCGCAGATCGAAGTGGGCGTCGATCGTGATGAGGCCGGTGGCGCCGGCGCCCCGCGCGACCGGATAGGTCAGCGCGTTGTCGCCGCCCAGCGCGATCACGAGGCGGGCGGCGTCGGCGACCTCGCGCACCCGAGAGACGGTCTCGGCGATGCCGGAGTCTCCGTCGGGCTCGGCCACGTCGCCGGCATCGAGAACGCGCAGCACCTCGCCGAGATCGATCACGGGTGGCCTCATGAGCGTCGCGCTGTAGCGGGTGAGCGCCTCGCGGATCGCGGCGGGCGTCGCGTGCGCGCCGGTCGGCGACAGCGACGTGCGCCAGGTGGGAACGCCGAGCAGCACGGCATCCGCGTCGTCTCCTGCGGTGAAGGCGGGCCAGGAGCCCGCCCGCGGCCACAGATCATCGTGTGAGAGAGCCATGATCCTCCGTTCCTCTTCCGTCATGCGCAGCCCCGAACACCGCGACACCGTCCTTCCAGACCCGCTCGACGAGCGGTACTCCCGGCCGATACGCCAGGTGGATGCGGGTGGGAGCGTCGAGCAGCACGAGATCGGCGCGAGCACCCGGTGCGATCACGCCGACGTCGTCTCGACGCAGCGCGCGTGCTCCGCCGGCTGTCGACGCCCAGACGGCCTCCGCCGGCGTCATCCCCATGTCGCGCACGGCGATCGCGATGCAGAACGGCATCGACGAGGTGAAGCTCGACCCCGGGTTCGTATCGCAGGCCAGCGCCACGGTCACACCCGCGTCGATCAGGCGGCGCGCATCCGGATAGGGCTGGCGGGTCGAGAACTCGACGCCGGGCAGCAGAGTGAGCACGGTGTCGGATGCGGCGAGCGCCGTGACGTCGTCGTCGGTCAGGTACGTGCCGTGGTCGACGGATGCCGCTCCGAGCTCGACCGCCAGGCGCACGCCCTCCCCCGGGCCCAGCTGGCTCGCGTGCACGCGGGGTGTGAGACCCCGGGCGATGCCGGCCTCGAGCACGCGTCGCGACTGCGGCACCGTGAAGGCACCCGTCTCGCAGAACACATCGATCCACTTCGCATGCGGAGCGCAGGCGTCGAGCATCGGGCCGACCACGAGATCGACGTAGTCGTCGGCGTGGTCGGCGTATTCGGCGGGAACGACGTGTGCGCCGAGGAACGTCACCTCGGGCGTCACCTCGGCGGCCAGGCGCACGAGCCGCTCCTCGTCCGCGACGCTCAGGCCGTACCCGCTCTTGATCTCGACGGTCGTGGTGCCCTGTGCGAGCATCTCGTCGATGAAGCCGCGCAGCCGGGCGCGCAGCTCGTCGTCGCTCGCGGCGCGGGTGGCGGCGACGGTGGAGCGGATGCCGCCCGCGGCATACTTCTGCCCTGCCATCCGTGCCTCGAACTCCGCAGCGCGGTCACCGCCGAAAACGAGGTGGCTGTGGCTGTCGACGAAGCCGGGGATCACCGCACGTCCACCCGCGTCGACGACCTCGTCGGCGTCCGGGGCTTCACTCGCCGCCCCGACCCAGGCGATGCGTCCGCCCTCGATCAGCACGGCCGCGTCATGCACGGTCCCGCAACGATCGCGGTCGAGCTCGACGTTCGTGGTCAGTTCGCCGATGTTCGTGATCAGCGTGGCGCTCACAGCATCGGCACCTTCAGGCCACGCTCGCGGGCCACATCGCGGGCGTGCTCGTATCCGGCATCCACGTGACGCATCACGCCGGTGCCGGGGTCGTTGGTCAGCACCCGTTCGAGCTTCTCCGCGGCGAGCGCCGATCCGTCGGCGACCGAGACCTGACCGGCGTGGATCGATCGGCCGATACCGACGCCGCCGCCGTGGTGCAGCGACACCCACGAGGCACCGGATGCCGTGTTGAGCAACGCGTTCAGCAGCGGCCAGTCGGCGATCGCGTCGGACCCGTCCTTCATCGCTTCGGTCTCACGGTACGGCGACGCGACGGAACCGGAGTCGAGGTGGTCGCGGCCGATCACGATCGGCGCCGACAGCTCACCCGATGCCACCATCTCGTTGAACTTGAGCCCGGCGAGGTGGCGCTCCTTGTAGCCGAGCCAGCAGATGCGCGCGGGCAGGCCCTCGAAGTGCACCTTCTCCCCCGCCTTCTCCAGCCAGCGGTGCAGCGCAGCATCCTCGGGGAAGAGCTCGGCGATCGCCCGGTCGGTCTTGTAGATGTCCTCCGGGTCTCCGGAGAGCGCCGCCCAGCGGAAGGGTCCGCGGCCCTCCTCGAACTGCGGACGAATATACGCCGGCACGAAGCCGGGGAACTCGAACGCGCGGTCGAAGCCGCCCAGCTGCGCTTCGGCTCGGATCGAGTTGCCGTAGTCGAACACCGCGGCCCCGGCATCCTGGAACGCGACCATCGCGGCGACGTGCTGCGCCATCGACTCGCGCGAACGGTGGGTGAACGCCTCCGCGTCGCGCTCGGCCTCGGCCTTCCAGTCTGCGACCGAGATGCCCACCGGCAGGTAGGCGAGCGGGTCGTGCGCGCTGGTCTGGTCGGTCACGATGTCGATCGGAACCTCGCGGCGCAGCAGCTCGGGGAAGACCTCCGCCGCGTTGCCGACCACGCCGACCGAGAGCGGCTCCCCCGCTTCCTTGGCCGCGACGACCCGCGCCACGGCGGCATCGAGGTCGGTCGTGTACTCGTCGAGGTAACCGTGCTCCACCCGGCGGGCCAGGCGCGACTCGTCGACGTCGACGATCAGGACGACGCCGTCGTTCAACGTCACGGCGAGGGGCTGCGCGCCGCCCATGCCGCCGGCACCGCCGGTGAGGGTGAGCGTGCCGCGCAGCGAGTCGCGTCCGAGCGACCGGGCGACCGCGGCGAAGGTCTCGTAGGTGCCCTGCAGGATGCCCTGGGTTCCGATATAGATCCAGGAGCCGGCGGTCATCTGTCCGTACATGATCAGCCCGAGCTCTTCGAGCTTGCGGAACTCCGGCCAGGTCGCCCAGTCGCCGACCAGGTTGGAGTTCGCGATGAGCACGCGCGGCGCCCATTCGTGAGTGCGGAAGACCCCGACAGGCTTGCCCGACTGCACGAGCAGCGTCTCGTCCGGCTCCAGCTCGTCGAGCGTGCGCACGATCGCGTCGTACGCCTCCCAGCTGCGCGCGGCCTTGCCCGTGCCGCCGTAGACGACCAGGTCCTCGGGGTGCTCGGCGACCTCGGGATCCAGGTTGTTCATCAGCATGCGCTTGGCGGCCTCGGCGCCCCAGCTCTTGGCGGTGCGCTGGTTGCCCCGTGCAGCGCGGACGACGCGCGGGCCCGATGCGGTGTGGTCAGCCATGGGAGTGCTCCTTTGCGATGCGGGCGACGGCGCCCGACTGGACGAGTTCGGTGACGGCTTCCATCTCGGGAGAGAGGAAACGATCGGGTCCGGGGCCCGCGGCCACGGTGCGGACGAGGTCGCGGACCGCGCCGGTCGCTGGTCCTGCCTGCAGCGGGGCCCGCAGATCGAGAGCGCGAGCGCCGGTGAGGATCTCGATCGCCAGCACGCGCCCGAGTCCGTCGATCGCCCGGCGGAGCTTGCGGGCGGCCGCCCACCCCATCGAGACGTGGTCCTCCTGCATCGCGGACGACGGGATCGAGTCGACGGATGCCGGCACCGCGAGGCGCTTGAGCTCGGACACGATGCCCGCCGCGGCGTACTGCGCGATCATGAGGCCGGAGTCCACCCCGACCTCGTCCGCGAGGAAGGGCGGCAGCCCGTGGCTGCGCGCGGGGTCGAGCGCCCGATCCGTTCGCCGCTCGGAGACCGACGCGACGTCGGCGACCGAGATGGCGAGGAAGTCCAACACGGCGGCGACCGGCGCGCCGTGGAAGTTGCCGTTGGACTCGATGCGGCCGTCGACGGTGATGACGGGGTTGTCGATCACGCTGGCGAGTTCACGATCCGCGATGGTCGACGCGTAGCCCATCGTGTCGCGCGCCGCGCCGTGCACCTGCGGCGAGCAGCGCAGCGAGTAGGCGTCCTGCACGCGTCCGTCCTCCGGACCCTTGTGGCTGTGCACGATGGGCGAGTCGCTGAGGAACGACCGCAGGTGGGCGGCCGACAGGGCCTGCCCCGTCTGCGGGCGCAGGGCCATCAGGTCGGCCGCGAACACCGCGTCGGTTCCCAGCTGCGACTCCACCGACATCGCCGCGGCCATGTCGGCGGTGAGCAGCAGCGTGTCCAGGTCGTGCAGGGCCAGCACCAGCATCCCCAGCATCCCGTCGGTGCCGTTGATCAGCGCCAGCCCCTCCTTCTCCACGAGCGTGAGGGGTTCGATGCCGGCGGCGGCCAGCGCCTCGGATGCCGGGACGAGCGCTCCATCCGCGTCGCGGACGTCTCCCTCTCCCATCGCTGCGAGAGCGATGTGGGCGAGCGGCGCGAGGTCACCGGAGCATCCGAGCGAGCCGTACTCGCGCACAACCGGCGTGATCCCCGCGTTGAGCAGGCCCGCGTACGTCTCGACGACGATGGGTCGCACCCCCGTGCGCCCGGAAGCGAGCGTCTGCAGGCGCAGCAGCTGGAGGCCCCGGGTGACCTCGCGCTCGACCTCGGCGCCTGTGCCGGCCGCGTGCGACCGGATGAGACTTGCCTGCAGCTGCAGGCGCCGATCGGGTGCGATGAACGTGGTGGCCAGGGCGCCGAAACCGGTCGAGACGCCGTAGTGCGGGTCGGGGTCGGCGGCGAGTCCGTCGATGACCCGCCGTGTCTCGGCGACGCGCTCGAGCGCCGCCGTGTCGAGGGTGACGGGGGCGCCGTGACGGGCGACGGCGACCACGTCGGCGGGGGCCAGCGGCCGGGCGCCGACGAGAACTGGGGCGAGATCACTCATGTTCTGATTCCACACCCGCAGCATCGACGGCGACAGCGGTTCGTGACATGCTTTGTCTGTGATCCCAGACAGTGCCGAGTCCGCCGGCCGCAGCGATCCCCAGGTGCCGGCAGCGGAGAACACCCTGCGGATCCTGAGTTATCTGGCTGGGCGCCCGGCACCGGTCGCCGCATCCGCGATCGCCCGTGAGCTGTCCCTCCCCCGATCGACCGTCTATCACCTGCTCACGACGCTCTCGACGCACGGGTTCGTGCTGCACTTCCGCGAGGAGCACCGCTGGGGTCTCGGCACCTCCGCCTTCGAGCTGGCCGGGGGTTACACCCGGCAGCAGCCGCTCGCCCGCCTCGGTCGTCCCCTGATCGCCGCGCTCTCCGATCGACTCGGCGAGAGCACCCACCTCGCGGTGATGAGCGGAGGCGATGTGCTGTACATCGTCGAAGAGCGCGCGCCACGTCGGCCGGCTCTGGTCACCGACGTCGGCGTCCGCCTCCCGGCGCATCTCACGGCCAGCGGTCGGGCGATGCTGGCCGTACTGCCGCGTGAGCAGGTGCGCGCTCTCTATCCGAGCGCGTCGGCGTTTCCTGATCGCACCGGCCTCGGCCCTCGTCGTCCCGCGGAGCTGCGCGAGCTGCTTCGCGAGGTGCGCTCGCGCGGGTACGCCACGGAAGACAGCGAAGTCGCCGCGGGACTGCGGTCGGTGGGCGTGGCCGTGCGCGACCAAGCCGGATGGCCGGTGGCCGCCGTCGCGGTCACCTGGGCGGACGAAGAGCGGGACGAGCGCGCGCTGGCGGACGCCGTCACCGCCACCGCGTCCGTCCTGGAATCGCGGCTGAAGCGATGAGCAGAGATGTCGCAGAGCTGCGACATCCCTGCGACAACGCCGCGACAACAGCTGGATACGCTCGAGTCATGACCTCACCACGCACCGCTTCGCTCACCGGCCGCCGCCGCGGAATCGCGCTCGGACTCGTGGCATCCGTCCTGCTCACCGGGTGTGCGGCGGCACCCGCGGTCGAGACCGACAAGACCGCGAAGCCGACCGCCTCGGTGCCGGCCCCGACAGCGTCCGCCGCGGTCGCCACCGTGCCCGGATACGACGTGGGGCAGTTCCCGCCCATCCCGCTCTTCGTCCTCCCGGACCTCTCGCTTCTCAACTCCTCGGCCTCGGCCTTCGCGATCGAGGTGAATGAGGCGCTGGCGGACATTCCCGGGGTGACGGCCACGCCGGCGCACTGCGATGCGGCAGGGGCCGTCGTCTCCGGCAACGGCACCGCCCTGCTCTACGGCGACGGATCCGGCTCCTTCACCGGTCCGGACGGCACCGTGCAGAACTTCGGCGACGGATCAGGGAACTCCACGATCAACGGGGTGACGATCCAGAACTTCGGCGACGGCTCGGGCAACTACAGCGACGGGACCGTGACCATCCAGAACTTCGGCGACGGGTCGGGCAACTACACGGATGCGACGAAGAGCGTGCAGATCTTCGGCGACGGCTCGGGCAACTTCTCGGACCGCGAGGTGACGATCCAGAACTTCGGAGACGGGTCAGGGAACTACGAAGACGGCGAGGTCAGCATCCAGAACTTCGGAGACGGATCCGGCAATTACCGCAGCCCGGAGATCACGATCCAGAACTACGGCGACGGCACGGCGCAGGTCGACGGCGAGTGGGTGGATGCCGAGCCGCTGCCCGTCGTCCCGACCCTGGGGGTGTTCCCGCCGCTCGGCACGCTGGCACCCCTGGAATCCTGCGGAACGACCGTCACCTTCCAGGACGGTGTGCTGTTCGACTTCGACCGCAGCGACATCCGCGGCGATGCCGGCGTGACGCTGGATGCCGTGGCGGAGGTGCTCATCTCGCTCGACGTCGCTCAGGCCGCGGTGTCGGGGCACACGGATGCCGTCGGCTCGGACTCGTACAACCTCGATCTGTCGGAGGATCGGGCAGACGCCGTCGTGAAGGGTCTGCAGGACCGCGGAGTCCGCAGCAGCCTCAGCGCCGAAGGATACGGAGAGACCCGCCCGGTGGCGGCGAACGAGATCGACGGCGCCGACAACCCCGCGGGACGCCAGCTCAACCGCCGCGTCGAGATCTTCATCCCGGCGACGGTCTGACACGAGAGGATGAGAGACATGCGCGCTTCCCGTTCCTCGGCCGCTGCGGCGGCGACGATCGTCGTCGCCGTGCTCCTCAGCGGCTGCACCATGCGGATCATCGACCCTGCCGCAGAGGATGCCGGCCCGACGACGGGCGCGACGGGCGCCGAGACGCCCGCGAAGACGCCTGCCCCGAAGACACCCGATGCCGCGGAGGACGACAGATCGGATCCCGATCCCGCTCCGATCGACGGGCTGGATGCCGAGCACGCCGCGCACAGACAGCGGCTGCTCGACTCCGCGACGACGACCATGCCCTGTCCCACGGCCCCGCTCCAGCAGGACGGCACGATCATCCGCATCGAGGGAGACTGCGACGAGATCCGCATCGACCTCGACGCGGGAGCCGTCATCGTCGACGATGTGTCGTCCCTCCAGCTCAGCGGCTCCGGGACCGTGGTGTACGCGAACACCATCGGCGACGTGCGGGTGAGCGGAACCGCGAACGAGATCTACTGGACCGGCGAGACGCCCCAGGTGACCGACACCGGCACGGCGAACGTGCTGCGGCGGGGCTGACCCGGATGGAGCGCTCGACGCGACCGCGCATCCTCATCGTCGACGACGACGAGGCGATCACCGTCGCGCTCGCGGCGTTCCTCGACCGCAGCGGCTTCGACGTGCGCGTCGCCGAGGATGGGCGCGCCGGCCTCGCCGAGGTGGAACGCGACGTCCCCGACCTCGTCGTGTGCGACGTGCTGATGCCGCACGTCGACGGACGCGAGTTCGTGCGCAGGATCCGGGACCGTCAGCTCTGGCTCCCGATCATCCTGCTCACCCAGGTGGGCGAGTCGTGGGAGCGCAGCGCTGCGCTCGACGAAGGCGCCGACGACTACCTCAACAAGCCGTTCGATCCGCACGAGCTCATCTCGCGCATCCGCGCCGTTCTGCGCCGCACCGTGCAGGGCGCCCCTCCCCTGCGAGCCGCCGAGCGACTCCGTGCGCAGGACCTGACGATCGACCGCACCGCCCGGCGCGTCTGGCGCGCCGATCAGGAGCTCACGCTCACGCCGAAGGCCCTCACCCTCTTGGAGTACCTGATGCTGCATCCCCAGGAGGTCCATTCGCGGGACCGTCTGCTGTCGGCGCTCTGGGGTTTCGACTTCGCCACCTCCAGTCGCGCCGTCGACCACCGCATCGCCGAGCTGCGGCGCGTGCTCGGCGACAACGCGTCGGAGGCGCAGTTCATCGAGACCGTGCAGAGTCTGGGCTACCGGTTCTCGGCACCGGTGGTGGCCGGATGAGCGATCGGCGCAGCATCGTCCTCGGTGTGCTGGCCTGTGTGCCGGTCGCCCTGAGCGCCCTCGCCGCGGGCGGCATGGCCATCGCAGGAGAGCAGCGCGTGCTCGCGATCGAGGTGGCGCTCCCGGGTACGGTGCTGATCATCGGCGCGCTGGTCTCGCTCGTCGCCGGCGCCCTGCTGTTCGGACGCGCTGCCGGCGCTCGATCCCGCCGACGCGCGGCGGCCGCTGCGGATGCCGCCGGACGGGAGGCCGCTCTTCACGAACGCGCGCGCCACCAGCGGTTCCTGGCCCGGCTCGACCACGAGCTCAAGAACCCGCTCACCGCGATCCGCGCGACGGCGGTGGCTGCACCGGACGGCGCCGAGAGTCCGGCGTGGCGCACGGTCGACGCTCAGGCCGCCAAGCTCAGCACCCTCGTGCGGGATCTCCGGAAGCTCGCCGATCTGGAGGCGCGCCCCCTCGACCTCGAACTCGTCAATCTCGAGCAGGTGATCGCCGAAGCCGTCGCGGATCTCCGTCAGCGAGACCCCGGCGCCGGAGCGCGGATCGACTTCACCGTCACTCGCGTGCCCTGGGCCGTGCCGCCCCTCGCGGCCGACGTCGATCTCCTGTCTCTGGCGATCGACAACGTGCTCGGCAATGCCGCGAAGTACTCGACGGCGGGGCCGATCGAGGTTCGGCTGCGGGAACAGGATGGGTGGGCGGTCATGGATGTCGCGGATGCCGGCCGCGGCATTCCCGCCGGCGAGGTGTCGCAGGTGTTCGACGAGCTCGCCCGTGCGCACAATGCGCGCGACGTGACGGGATCGGGGATCGGTCTCACGCTCGTCGCCACCGTCATCCGTCAGCACGGCGGCGACGTCTCCCTCCGTTCGGTCGAGGGGTCCGGCACACTCGTGACGCTCCGCCTCCCGATCCGTCGCTGAAGACGATCCGCGCACGGCGCGCAGGTCCGACGCGCTCAGGCAGGATGCTGACCGGCAGCGCGATGGGCGATGCCCGAGCGGGACGTCACCTCCCACCGTCGCATCACGGCGCTCACGTGCTTCTCCACCGTCGACTCGCTCACGTCGAGCGCCTCGGCGATCGAGTGATTCGTGGCGCCGGTCGCGATCAGGGCGACGATCTGCTGCTGACGAGCGGTCAGCGGACCGAGTCCGGAGTCGACCGAGAGCGCCCCGAGCGCCGACGCCACGCCCACGCGCGTGGGGACGCCGAACGCATGGAGCACGCGGGAGACGTGGATGCGCACGGTGTGTTCGGACAGATACTCGGACGCCGCGATCTGCGCGTTGCTGCGCCCGTCGGCGATGAGCACGGCGATTCCGCGTTCACGGGCGGAGAGTCCCTCCCAACCGCGACGCGCATCGGGAGGGAGACGTCGGCCCACGGCCCGGAGCTCGCGCGCGGCCGATCGGCGCACCGCCCCGAAGCCATGCGCATCGGCGTCGGTCACCACGTCCGCCAGCCGTCGCGCTGCCTGCCCTCGCTCGCGCAAGGACATCCTCGCTCGAGCCGCGAGGATCTCCCCTTCGGCCGCCTCCAACGCGCGTCCCGCTCTCACGGCGAGGCTGATCGAACGCTCAGCCTCCTCCAGTGACCTCTCGCTGTCACCGGCGAGGAGGGAGACGCGGCTCGCGATCCGCTCGACCGTCGAGCCCGCGCTCTGGTGAGCTGCGAGCGGTGCCGCTCGCAGCTGCCACGCACGAGCGGCATCCAGATCTCCTCCGTCGACCGCGGCTCTGGTCAGGATCTCGAAGCAGATCGCTCTGTCGACGATCCGCACCTCGGGGAAGGACGGGTCCGTGCTCGCCCGCAGCGTCGCGACCGCCGACGTCCGCACATCGTCGCCGACGATCGCCGCGTAGCTCGCGAGAAGGAACGCTCCGCTCGTCAGCGCGTTCGTGGGAGCGAGATCCAGCGCGAGGATGCGGTGCACCCCGGCCCGCGCTTCCTGCCGTCGACCGGCGCTCCCATCGACCACGGCGGCCGTCGCGGTCGCGAAGATCCGCTCCGCCGCCGTTCGTGCTCTGGCGCATGCCTGCGCCGCTTCTTCGCTCGCGCCGCTCACATCCCCGCTGAACAGCCGCACCCGCGCGACGAAGCAGCGGATGATCGTCAGGAAGGGGTGATCCTGTCGTCCGAACAGCACCGTCCGGGGCGGCACGACGGTGAGCAGGTCGGCGGCGATGTCGAGGCGTGCTTCGGCGAGAGCCGCCTCCGCGAGTAGGGCACAGAGAGGGAGCCGGAGCTCACTCGAGACACGCGTGGAGACACTGGCTGCGGACGCGAACTCCTGGAGTGGGCCGGATACCATTGCCCCTGCCCTGACGAGCCCGCAGACGCTTTCGGCGAAGACCACCGTGTCCGGGTCATCCGCCGCGCGACGGGCCGCCGCGGCCAACGGGGCGGCGAGGTCGAACTGCCCGGCCCATACCGCTGCGAGTCCCGCGAGGGCATTGTCGAAAGCGACATCCGATGAGCCCACCGGGTCGAGGTAGAGATGGGACGGGACGGCCTCGACGACGACGAGCTCCCGAAGCAATGCGTCCAGCCGGTCGGCGCGAGACATGGCGTCATGGTATCGCCCGGCTTGCGTGAATAGCTCGATTCCCCCATGGTCCCGAGGAGCGTTCGACGAGCACGATGAACTCGGGAGAGCCCGGGATTCGGGCTGAGGAGGGAATCGTCATGCGCGCGACACACGTGAGGCCCATCGGCGCCGGCATCATCGTCCTGACCGCACTCGCACTCTCGGCGTGCGGAACAGGCACACCACAGCCGACATCGCCGGACGAGGCGGAGGAACCGTCATCGGCGGCACAGACACCGGCCGACGGAGAAGAGGATACCGACGCCGCCTCGGAGGTGACCGTCTCGGGCACGGGTGTCTACACGATCGGGGACGACATCCCCTACGGCGGGTTCCAGATGCACGGCGAACCCG
This sequence comes from Microbacterium luteolum, assembly GCF_039533965.1. NCBI lineage: Bacteria > Bacillati > Actinomycetota > Actinomycetes > Micrococcales > Microbacteriaceae > Microbacterium > Microbacterium luteolum. The sequence continues at coordinate 330 of NZ_BAAAUN010000002.1, read as the reverse complement.
CGCCCGTCCCGGATGGCTGCACGTGGAGCATCCAGGATGAGAGCGGCGTGATCGTGGTCGAGAATCAGGGCGCCTACGCGTTCCTGACCGACGTGCCCGAGTACGTCACGTTCCATACGGACGGCTGCCCGGAATGGGAGCAATTCGAATGATCGCGGCGGAGCATCGTCGCGCTCCGGCGCGTTAACGCAAGAAAGCCACCCAGCATTGGGTGGCTTTCTTGTCTAAAAGAAGTCCGGCGGTGTCCTACTCTCCCACAGGGTCCCCCCTGCAGTACCATCGGCGCTGTGAGGCTTAGCTTCCGGGTTCGGAATGTAACCGGGCGTTTCC